>NZ_NQWI01000036.1:10692-43094 GCF_002532535.1 Candidatus Viridilinea mediisalina | reverse complement strand
GATTGCCACCCAGTCATGCTCCGGCGGCGGGCCATTCAGTTGCCAGACAAAGCGCGCCTGGAAACGACGCCCCTCGAGCGGCAGCACCTCAACCCCGCGTAGCAACGCCGGGCCAAGCGCAAGCTCAGGATCGGGCAGATCACTCATGCTGACCAACGTCACCGTTTGGGGCAATACTGCCTCGGTGGGTGCGTCACGCTCAAAGAGCAGCAGGCCATCGCGGGCGGCCACCAAGCCAAATTCGGGGTACTTGAGTGCATAAGCCAACTCCGCTTGCTCATAGTTAACGACAGTGCGCCAATCAAAGAGCGCATTGATCACAATATAGTCAACTTGGGGCAAGATGGTAGCAAAATGATCCTCATACTTGCTATCAGGGTGGATAACGATATGCACCGTATCACGATTAATGAGACGTGTTGCCAGGTTTACTGAAGCAACCACTGGCACGTCAGGCGGAACATAATGCTCAAGAAAACGGGTTGTGACACCATCTCGTGGGGTCACGCCATACGACCAATGGTGCAGACCTTGGCCAGGGATGCCTTGCCAGAAGCGTGGGTTGAGCGGTTGATCAACAAGCAGCGCACCTACCAACACTACAACGAGGGCTGTCACACCCAAATCAACTTTCCAACGCCAAGGTTGGCTGACTTCCTTAGTCTTACGGAGCCAAGCAACACCATCAATCGTCGCCATAATTAAAAAAGGCACCAACAAAGCATAGTGATGAGAAGCATAATGATAAACTGGGCCAGGACCACTACTCAACAATACAGCAGAGGTTAGAGGCATAGCAGGTAATAACCACCGCCAACCACGCCAAGCCAAGAGTAGCGTTGGCCCAAAGACGACAAGGGCATGGAGCAGACGTGGGATGAACGATTCTGTGACTAGGAATATTTCACCATAGTAGAAGCTAATATAATCCATACCTGTTTGGGTTGTAGTACTAGATGCGACTGCAAAGAGCGGACGTACACCTAAGAATACAAAAGCTCCGTAAGCTACTGCTACAACCATTGTCCATGCCCCAACGCGCCGCTGCCCGCCCCAAAGCCAGAGGTAGGCTCCGATTCCGGCGACTGGTACTGCCACATAGAACTTACAACTAAGTGCCAGCCCAATCCAGAGCGCATAGCTCCGCCATGCCTTGCGGTCGGCGGCGTCGAGCGCAAAGAGCAACAACGGCATCGCCAGCGTATCGCCATGGAAATCAAAAAGCACCGCCGTCTGCATCACCGGATAGAGGAGGTAGATCAGTGCAATGCACCGGGCTGCCATACGACTATCGAGTTGACGCAGGGCAATGCGATAGGCCGGAATCGCCCCTGCCGTCGCCAGTAGCGCCTGGCCGATAAGCAATACCTGAGGGTTGGGCCAGAGCGCCATCAAGGGCACAAACAAGAAGTAAAAGAATTCAACATGGAGGGCTAAACGACTCAGCGGCCCATGGTAGTACGTAAACACCAACGGCTCACCGCGCAGCACCGAAAGGATCGCCTGGCTCATATTGCCCAGATCGAGCATCAGGGTGTTGTAGCCCCAATAACGCGCCAGGCTGAGCAGCGTCAGCATTGTGCCAACCACGAGCATCATCAGCCAAAGCCAAAGATCGCGGGTGGAGTGGTGGGGTGGTGGTGGTTGCATAGTTTCGTGACGTGTGACAGCTTTGTCACCCTGAGCGCAGCGAAGGGTCTCTCGTCGTAACGCGAAGAGATGCTTCGCTGCGCTCAGCATGACAGGCTGATGGGATATTTGGGGAAGCGAATTTTATTGATTGCCCTGCTGCTTTGTCACCCTGAGCGCAGCGAAGGGTCTCTCGTCGTAACGCGAAGAGATGCTTCGCTGCGCTCAGCATGACAGGCTGATGGGATATTTGAAAGTCTCTGCTTCTCCTAGTTCTCACGCATCTCTATCACTCATTATTAGAAGAGAGTGTAAAGATATAGACATAATCTATACCGTATAAATGAATGGTGTGTTTTGGCAAACCTTGTGCAACCAAGCGATTATACTCTTGCCTGCCTATATCACGCTGCAATTGGTTAATATAGAATACAGCATAGCCCGCCTGTTGACTATGTGTACTAGTATCTAAAATGACATCGCTACAGACAAATGGTTCAAGTAAAAACGTAGCGATTGGCATGGTAATAGGACGATCACAACCATCTGGCTGGGCACGAATATAGGCACCTGCTTGATCAAGCCCCTCGCCCCAACCAACCAAGATAGTACGTGCGGCCACCACACCCCCACCAAGCAAAGGGTTATAGTATGCTAAATGGTAGGGATGGTAGTAAAAAAGGTTAAAAATACTGAGTATTGCGATAACACCTAATACGATCATTTTTGAATACCCGGACAACCATCTGCTCACCGCCTTAGCGCCCCAGAGCAAGCCAAAGGCGGAGAGTATGGCCAGCACGGGGAAGATCGGCAAGACGTAACGATCAAGCTTCTTAGAACCCAGAGTCATAGCCAGCATAAAAAAAGACAGATAAAGACCCAAGTAGAGTAGAACTCCACGCTGTGCTTGGCTTATGCCACCACGAACCAAAGCGATCAGCAGTAATCCAAGCCCCAGCATACTCCAAGGAGTAAGCCGTAAAGCAATCGCAACCGGATAGAAGAGTGGGCCAGGATCACCGACTGTTTGCCCCAGGAAAAAGTTGCCGATCTCATGGTCAAGGGTTCCACTTGCTGCGCCTATCGAGAATAAGTGAATTGTTGCCAATGGTTCGATCCAGATTGCAGGATAGAAGATTAACCACGTAAAAATGATCATCAAACTCCAGAGCAGCAGTGGAGCAATGGGGACACTACGCACGAATTGGGTTGCGTTTCTGCCACTCATGAACGCAATAATACCCACAATTGGCAGCAAGGCTAGCGCAGGCGATTTGGTGAGGGTAGCAAGTCCGGTCATAATCCCTGATCCGAGCAACATGCCCCAACGCGGGGGTAGATCGCGGCCTGCTGGCCCTTCATCAATCCGAAAGGCCAACAGAGCTGTGAGCAGCGTCATCATCATGAATGAAGTGAGCAAACTATCGGTCTGCATTACCCGTGCATGAGCCACGAGAAATGGCTCAGTAGCCCAAAGCAATGCACCCAAGCAAGCAACCTGCTCAGAAACTAAGCGGCGCAGCATGAAATAACCAGCAATTACTGCTAATGCTGCAACGATACCCGATGGCATGCGCATGAATGCCCTGGAAACACTGAAAGGTACACGATCCCATGCACCATGAATCGCCTCTCCCACCACCTGTCCAGTAGCGGCCAGCCACATGGTTGTCACCCCTGGATGGTAGGTTTGCCGAGTTGCTACGAGATCGCCTTCACGCAAGGCTGTCAAAAAGTTGGCAGTACGCTCAGTCCAGTGAGCAGCCTCATCAGTTGTGGTAAAACTTGTGGGTGGCAATATCCGGGGTAATAGAGCGAATAAGGTTAGTAGTAACAATAAGCTAACCGCTTTCCAAGTCGATATATAGCTCTCTTTTTTAGTGTGTAAAGATGATCCCATAAAAGATCTTGTGTTTTTTCATTTCGGCACTGTTTTGCGCCTCCGCGCTCTACCCACGCAACCCACAAGCACGCAGCCGCGCATCAACCCAAGCCGCGTGTTCTGCACTCAATTCAGGCGGTGGCGGATCGCTCTGGTAGTCGATCTGTAGATCATAACGAGCATTGCGATAAATTTGTCGAAGCGCCAGCGTAAGATCGAGCGGCACAGGCGGATCAGGCATGCGTAACGGCACCGGCACCACCGGAAGCGCTTGCTCCAGCGGCAACGCCCAAATCTCAACCGCAGGCCGCAACTCCACCCGACTCAAGAAGATAACATAGGGCTCTTCAGGCAACGGCCCCGCCAATTGGGGCCGCTGCCCCGCCCGCAATAGGTCAATTTCCAACAGATTGGCACTGCTCTTAAACAACTCCTGACGCTTCTTCTCATAACTTACGGCCCCTTCACTGCCAGACCGCTTGTTAGCCGGTGAAAGCACCTCAATGGAAGTAACCAACTCACCCGCATCAAGACTGCGAATCTCGATGCACCCATAGCGGGTTGGTAGCTCCATCATACGCGCCGACCCAAGATCAATGCGCTCAAAAGCGACATAGGGAGTAATACGGGCAATATATGTTGGCGTAATCTGCGGCTGAATCTGGGCAAAGATCTGCGTAATGATATGGTGATGCACCTCAGGCCAAAGCCCCGCTGCTTCAAGATAGGGATTCATGCCCGGGAATGGTAATTCCATTTGCCAATTCCTTCAAGTGGTATGCACTATATCCGGCTTTTCACTCGTCACTTGTCACTCATAACTCGTATGACGATCACCCCGCACGCTCAAGAGCGCAAGCCCCCCTGGCAGACTACTCAGCACCGCCGTGAGATACATCATACTCCCAGCCAGCGCCGCCACTTCTGGCGCAACTTGACTGCCCGCCAGCAAAACCACGAGGGCTGTTTCGCGCACCCCAATCCCATTGAGCGAGATGGGTACTAGGGTAACGACCACGACCGCCTGTGCGTAGATGGCACACGCCAACAGGCTCAAGGGGCTTTGCAAGGCGTACAAGGCCACCCAGAGGTGCAAGACCACGAGGCTTTGAAAGAGCCAAGCCATAGCGAGCGTCGGCAACCAGCGTCGATCTTGCAATGTAGTAGCTAATGTACCATAGCGCTGCCAACGCTGCGGCAACATGTCGTGCAACTTTGGGAGCAGCCAAACCGCCACTATCCCCCCCAATACCAGTGTTCCAAAGGCGAAACCCAAAACATCACGGTGGGGCAACTCACTTGGCCAGAGGCAAGCCCCCAAACCAATCAGCATGCCCACCCAAATACCAGTAATGCGATCAATGAACACCGAGAGCGTTGCAGTGAAGAATGAAACCCCAGTGGTCTTCAGACCACCAATGCGAACCACATCACCACCGATACTGCCGGGCAGCACATTATTGTAGAATGTACCACTCCAATAGTGCCCTAGCAGTTCCGCATAGCTCCGTTCAACTCCAAGGAGACGCAACACCCCCTGCCATTTCAGCGCACTCAGCAGGATCCCAAACAGCGGAATGACGAGGCCGAGCAAGGCCCAACCCACATCTATCTGGAAAACCTGTTGGCGTAGCGTCAGCCAATCGAAGGAGGTGAAGAGCCAAAGCATAACCACCACCGCCACACTGAGGCGCAACCAGAACCAAAAACGGCGAGGGATACGACTCATCGCTTGCGGAAGGTCAGGACAATCGGCGTAATCGCATCACAGCGCCGTAAGAGCCATGATGCTGCGTGAGCTACACCTAAGCTGCGAGCTAGATTAACGATCCGTTGTACCCGGCCCAAGGCGGCCCATGCACTAAAATTACCGCTAGTCATTCGCTTATGAAAGAGTTGCTCACCCCAGGCTAAGATCTCCACATGAGGATGCAATTCACCCATCCAGCGGCGCATCTGGCATAAGTTGACCAACTGCAACGTATCTACAAATGCTGGATCGCGTCCCGCAAGCCGTACCAACAGCTTTGCGTAGCGTTGGGAGATATAGGGTGGCCACAGCATCCCATAGTGGCCTTCCCAAAACGAGCCATAGTTGGGCACGACAATCTGGGCTATCCCCCCAGGACGCAAGACACGCATAGCTTCATGTAATACCTGACGGGGGTTTTGCACATGCTCCAATACATTGGTCGAGTAGACTAGATCAAAGAAATCACTCTGTAGGGGGATATGTTCACCAACACCTTCAATGATAAGCTGTGGTGGCAACCCACACCGCTCCATCAAACGCCGCGAAACTGCAACACTCCCACTAAAGCCCGTGCTACTCGGTTCCAAACCAAAGCTATAGGCACCATAATCCAGACGGGTAACTGCAACAAAGACGCCATAGCCACTGCCGATTTCAAGCAGCGTTTGGCCACGGATGTCCCCGGTGAAATGTTGTAAGACCTTGAGTTTCTCTACAACTTTTTGGGCACTCAACACATCTTGAGCATGTTTCTGTGCAGGCACATGATTAAGGTTCTCAAAAAACGAACCGTAATTCATCGCTATACTATCGCAAATATCCTGCAAAGCGATTTGATTAAATTTTAGACTACTCATGAGCCGATAACCTTTTCATACAACCCCAAATGCTGTTGCAAGATAGACTCCCAACCCAATTCGCCAATCCGTTCACGCCCCCGTCGCCCCAACGTTTCACGCAGCCCCACATCATTCATGAGACGATGGATTGCTGCACGCAATGCCCCAATATCATGGGGAGGGACAAGCAGCCCAGCCTCACCCACAACCTCCGGCATGCCTGAACATGCATTAGTTACTATTGCACATCCGTGATTCAATGCCTCAAGTAGTACCACTGGAAAGTTATCATGCAATGAGGGAAAAACAAATATCGCACTTGAAGCATAGAGATCCTGTAGCTTCTGACCCTTCACAAACCCTGGAAATTCCACCGTGAGCCCGAGTTGTTGTGCTTGTGCTTGCAACGCACCACCCATAGGCCCATCACCCGCAATAATCACCTCCCACCCGCGCAGATCCAACCCAGCCAGCGCCTCCAACATAAACTGCGCCCCTTTGCGTGGAAAAAGCCGACTCGCAAAGAGGATGCGCTGGCGTCGCACGACATTACTCGCTGGTGGTGGATTGAAACCATAAGGAATAGTGTAAACCTCGGCAGATGCGCTCTGTTGGAGCAGTTTACCTAAGTAGGCTGAAGGTGAAATAATGGCATCTGTTTGGTTTACAACCTGCTGCCAAAGCGGGCTGAGCAGACGATGACCAAGCTTGAAACGATCAGGATTATACCCAGGTACATCTGAACCATGAATCGTAACGATCAACGGTATCTCTCTCAGTCGTTTCACGGCTGCACCCAACACACCCGTGGGAAAGAGAAAATGGGTGTGAATGAGGTCATAATGCAGATGACGTGTAAGCAGGATTGTCCAAGGTAAAGCACTAACTAAATAGCTTGCCATTTCAAGTATACCAGCACGTACTGGTGATTGACGTATTGATGGAACGCGAAAAATGCGTAAATATCCATCTTTACGCATCTCATAGAAAGGCAGCGTTCGATAGCTCATTGTCACAACATCAACGTTATGCTTTGCACCAGCAAGCTCTTCAGCAAACGCCTGTGTAATTGGTGCTGCCCCGCCGCCAATGGGAGGGTATTCATAGTTCAACATCAGAACACGCATGATCAATTCTCACTCAATATTCAACTCCTCCCGCACCACATAGATCGGGCGCTGCCGCCCTTCGTAGTAGACGCGGGTTACCAGTTCGCCCAAGAGCCCCATGCCGAGTAGTTGTACCCCCAATACTACCAGCAGTACCGCTAAGAGCAAGAGCGGTCGGTCGGCGAGCGGGCTGCCCATGAAGAGCCGGATGTAGGCTAGATAGGCGAGTAGCGCGCCACCCAAGCCGCTAAAGAGTAGCCCCACTGCCCCAAAGACCTGCATGGGCCGCGTCGAGTAGCTCAGCAGGAAGCGTACGGTGATTAGGTCAAGCACTACCCGCGTCGTGCGCCCGATGCCGTACTTTGAGGTGCCGTATTTGCGCGCCTCATGGTTGACGGGTAGCTCGGCGACTTCTACCCCTTGCCACGAGGCAATCGCTGGGATGAAGCGGTGCAGTTCGCCGTAGAGTTCGATCTGTTTGACGACTGCGGCACGGTAGACCTTCAGTGAGCAGCCGTAGTCGTGTAGGCGCACGCCGGTTGCCCATGAGATCAGGCCGTTGGCCAACTGTGAGGGTAAGCGCCGGTTGAGGAAGGGGTCTTGTCGTTTAGCGCGCCAGCCGCTCACCACATCAAAGCCCTCTTCGGCTTTGGCCAAGAGCATGCGAATGTCACGCGGATCATTTTGCAGATCGGCATCAATTGTCACCACCCATTCGCCACGCGCCCGCGCAAAACCCGCCGCAAAGCCCGCCGTCTGCCCAAAGTTGCGCCGGAAGCGTACCACGCGCCAGCGTCCATCCTGCTGGGCAAGTTCGCGCAACAGGTGAAAACTCTGATCCCGCGAGCCATCGTCAATTGCGAGTACCTCATAGGGCTTCGCAAGCTCATCGAGTGCCTCCTGCAGCCGGGTGTAGAGGTGGGGAATACTCTCTTCCTCATTGTAGATCGGCACTACCACCGAGAGGTAGGGCGCTCCATGAGCCACCTGGGGAAGATTGGTCTGAGCGAGCATCAGCAACTCCGACTTAGAGGACGAGGAAATAGAAAAGTAGAAAATAGCGCAATCTACAATCTGCAATCTACAATCACAAGCAAGGCCACACGCCCATTGTAGCCTATGGAGCGTACCAGAGCATTTCGGCGGCTGGCCCAATGGGGTGCGCGGTTTCCGCTTGCGGCTGTGGGGGGGTTGGTGTACCATAAACGCTCGTTGCTGTTGCTCAAAGCGCAGCAAAACAAGGAATTGATAATGGCTCCTCCGCTTCTCCCTGATGATGATCCGCTGTTGATTGAGTTTGCACGGGAACTCGCCAGCGCACGGGCTACGAGTTATCCGTTGCTGCTGGCGAGCTACTGCTGTACTACGCCTAACCCGGCAGAGGCGACGGCGACGCTTGATGCGGTGGCGGCAGCAGTGGGCTACCAAGGCTTGGGTGCGGGTTGGATTGCTGTGCCTCGGCGTATTGCGGCCAAGTTGCTTACGCAGATCATTGCCAGTGAATTGGCCTACCCCACCGAGGTGCTGCCCCGTGAGCAGGCTGAGGCCCTGGCGGGGCGCTTCTTGGGGCGTTTCGCCCAGAATGCACGCTACTATACCAATGGGGCCATCAGCGGCGAGTTTGCTGTCTATGATGCCCAAGGCAATGAAGTGCTTGGCTGGCGTTCGCTCAGTAGCGCCCCTTTTGATAATGGTGTTGTTGCCCTCGATCAGCAGCGCGTGGCGCTCCTCTGGGCTGAGGATGCACCGTAGGGAGAGTGTTTGAAGAGAAACAGAGGTATTTCACCACAGAGACACAGAGAACACAGAGATGTGTGTGATACGGCAATTTTCAGCTATCGGCTATCGGCTATCGGATTTGGTATTAACCCTTCCGCCTGCGCCGATGGCCCGCTTCGATGGCCCGTAGGTGCATCAGCAGGTTGGGGTAGAGTAGGTTGAGCCGTTCAAGGGCTGGGGCCGGGAGTGCCCAGACGACGCTGGGGGCGCTGGCGCTGGCAGTGGCGCTGCGTGAGCGCCCGTAGATTGCGGCGCGCCCGCCAAAGAATTCGCCCGGCGTCTGGAGTGTCTCGATCAGGCTGCCGTCGGCATCGTTGAAGTTGATGGCTCCACTGACCAACACAAAACCTTCGTAGCCCGGTTCGCCGTAGGCAAAGAGTTGCTCGCCTGTGGCTAGGTGGCGCGGCTGGAGATCGAGGGCTAGATCGAGCAAACTGGCCCAGGGTAGCTCGCGGAGTACCGGGATGGTACTGAGCCATTCGGCTTGGGCAAAGGCGGTGGCGAGGCCGAGGCGCTCCGCAATTGGGCCAAAGGTCTCAGGGGCGAGCTTGAGTAACTCCACGTTCCCGCGTGCGACCATGGTGCTAGAGCGGACTTCGCCCATGATTGCGCCCCGTTCGCCGATGCTGCTGCCGCGCCCTAAGATGCGGACGGGGGCTCCAGCAATCCAGATCTCTACGAGACCGGAATGGACGATGTAGGTGCTGCCGTCGGAGGCTTGGCCTTCTTGCAGGATGACTGCGTTGTCGGGCCAGTGGACACTCGTGACCGCATTGGCTAGGGCGATGCGTGCTTCAACCGTGAGGCGGGCAAAGAGCGGGCATGCGGCAATTGTTTCGATGATCTCGCTAAGAGCATTGTGTGGTAGCATTGCGCCTATTCCTAAGACTACGCCGCTGCCAGCAAAGGTGATGCGATCACCTAATTCGGGACTGCCTACGGGCAGCAGGTGCTTGCTCGTGTGGGCCAAGACCAGCCGTTGGCTCTTGGCCGTGAGTGCATGCAAGAGTCGGGGGGTAATGGTGGTGTGTATGGCACCGCCACCCACATCCTGAACTAGGATGTTAGCCCCTTCAGCGAAACGAAGCAACTCCTGGCGGCGCGGGGCTTGCAGGATGCCACGTTCTTCGAGTTCGCCAAACCACTCCTCATCGTAGCGCATATCGCCTGAATAACAGACTCCGCCGACCCGCACGGCAATGGTGGGGATGGAGTGAATGGCGTAGATCGCTTCGAAGCGTCGCCCCTCCAATTCCAACGGTGTCCCCGGATCGAGCCGGTAGTAGTCGAAGAGCGCCGCGACTTCCGTGATCGGCAGGGCCAGCATAGCACCTAATACGCGCAAGAGGCTCTGGTAGATCACTTCGGAGGTCACGAGGCGCACCCGATGACCACCCATGAGGATCAGTTCAGGCAGCCCTGCGATGTGATCTTCGTGCAGGTGGGAGATGACCACTTCTGAGATGTGGCTGGGGGTAACGCCCAAGTTGCCTAAGCGTAGCAAGAGGTATGCCGCAGCATCGAAGAGGGTGGCTTGGCTCTGCACCGTGGTGCCCAGGTAGGCGAGGAAACATGTGGTAATGCCAGCCGGATCGAAGCCATCGCTCCCACCAATGAATTGTAGGGTCAACTCTTGGCGCTGCACCGGCTGCGGTGGGGCCAAAGCCAGGGGCACCGCTACTTTGCTAATCTGCGTACTCAGCCGGGCCAACTCAAGCCCATCCTCACGAAAGACAAAGCTCTCTGCTTCAAGGCTAATCTGGGTTGCTCCTAAGTCGCCACCACCCGCCTCAAGGCTCGTAATCACCACCATGTCATCAATGTTGGGCGAACGGCCCAGCGGCGGGTAGAACGAGACCGCTGAACACTCGGTGCGCACCCAAACCGATTCACCGTAGGCTGCCAGATTGCGCGGGCCAGTGGTTGTCTCTTCGAGGATCGCACGGATACGCTGGGCCTGATCTTCCGTAATCGTAATCAGCCGCACTTGGCGTCCGGCTACAAAGAAGTTGGAATAGATTAAAAATTCAACACTCGCATAGTTAATCCCCTGCCGCACAAAACCACTCGAACCCAACTCCTGGCCCGCCGGTACATCAGGCGGCAAGAGAATAATCTGGGGCGGCGTGAGCCCCAAAGCCAACAGATACTTCAACGTCTCAGGTGGACAATGCACCAGCACAGCGCCAACGCGGGTTGTCACGACAGCGGTGGTATTAGGTAACAGACGTACACAGGCGGGGGGATCATGGGGTGTAGGTAAGAGCGACATAGGGAGTATCGTCCTTTCGTAGGCGTTGGGCCAACTGTGGGGCCTATAGCCCCAATGCCCCTCGTGTACCTACATTAAACGTGCGATCTATGGTCGTTTGCGTAGGGCGTTACCATTCCACCAGACGGTAACATTGACTTGATCCAAAACGCCATTTCTGTAGTATAATAGTTTCTGAAAGCTCTGACGCAGGGTTCCTTACCGTCATGAGTTGGTTTTGTTCTCTGTGCCCCGCCCACGTTATTGCAAGTGGCGCAAGGGGCCTGCGGTGTGAGCGTGATGCCACCGCTGTTGTGTAGTGCGCTGTGTGCCCGGCGGGCTGAGGCCGTCCTGTGCATGCAATTGCGCCTCATGTCGTGATCGGTTGGGTTGGCCACGAGTTGTGTGCGCCTGGGGTTCGCTTGCGCCTCGTGCGCTCCGCGCCCCCCCTGGTGGTTCATGGGCGGACAGAAAATATGTGTGAGCGCGAACGCGCCGCGCTGGCTCGGTGGCTGAGCTTGTCGAAGCCAAGCGTCGCGGCCCAGAACTTTTTCATGCTAAGAAGCTGTCTGAAAAGTCTATGAACTGGCGTTGGAGTGCCGGCTTTAGCCGGCTAAAGCCGGCACTCCAACGCATACCCACGAGCTTTTCAGACAGCTTCTAAGGGAAGGTTCCAGCACACGTTACAGTTTGCGCCATAGGTAGTGCCGACGTTAGTCGGCTGAGGTCGCCGACAACCCCTGGATGCCGACTAACGTCGGCACTACGACGGTAAAGCTGAAAGCGCGTCTCTGTGTCGGCTTTAGCCGGCTAAAGCCGGCACTCCAACGTGTGCCCCCCGGCTTTTCAGACAGCTTCTACGTGATGGTTTCAGGGCACTTTACAGTTTGGCCTCCGACGGAGTGCCGACGTTAGTCGGCTGAGGTCGCCGATAGCCTCTGGATGCCGACTAACACCGGTACGCCAACGGTAAAGCTGAAGGGCTGTTTCTGAAACCATCCCTAACAACCTATTCCCTATCTTCTCGTTTCTGTATCCTTGCCTAAAAGGCCGTAATGATTGCCATTTTTCACGGCACTTGGCTCGTTTCCCAGCGACGCTTCTTCTTCTGGGGCGAGTATCCTTCGCGCACGACATGGCGCGGACGTCGTTCACGCACGAATCCCCATCCGTTTCAGTTGCCGCTTGCGCTGCTGCGTGAACGGCTTGTTGGTATGACCTTTGCGGTTGATGAGGTGCCCCAACGCGATCTCTTTGTTTGGTTGCCTTCGTTGGGCTATGCGCCCCTGCCTCTGCGTGAACTGCAAAAGGCGGGGGTGGAAGCCGCTCAGGGTGAGCCCTTTTTGGCCCCTTGGCGCGTGCGCGGTCTCATGCTCGATGCAGGCCAGGCTCTTGAGGTTCTGTTGGCCCTTGGGCAACGCCACGATGCCGGTGCCGACCTGCGTGTCTGGCGTACCGCCGCGCTACTTGTGGCTGAGTTGGTCGCTGGGCAGCAGTTGCTCCCGGCGCTGGAACGCGACGGCCCCCGTCTGCGTGCCACCTGGCGCCCGCGCCCGGTGCCCGCTACCGCGACGCGCATTGCGAATCTGAGCCGCGCGATGCCCGCCCTCTGCCGTGCGGTGGTGCAGTATCCCGCTGCCGCCCCCGCCCCCCGCATTCTGCTCGACCACTTCCTCGCTGCTGGTGCCGATGCGCTGGTGCGCGATCTCGCTGCTGCTGATGCGACCATGGCTGAACGCCTGGCCCGTTGGCAGGCTGAACCTCAGTCGCCCGGCGCTGCATGGATGGCCTCCCTCGTTGGCCCCGAAGCGCAGGTGGCGCTCCAAGGCCAAACCGCCGAGGAGCTCTTTCAGGCCTGGCAAGAATGGAGCGGCCCAGAACATGTCGCTGGCGATGAGGTTTTTCGTATCGCCTTTCGCCTTGAACCGCCCGCCGACCCCGGTGCCCCCTGGGGCCTCAGCTATCTGCTGCAAGCCGTGGACGATCCGACGATTTTGGTGCCCGCTGCCCAAATCTGGCGTGAGCGCGGTCAGACCTTTTACTATATGGATCGCCATTTTACCCAGCCCCAAGAACGGCTGTTGCGTGCCTTGGCCTTTGCCGCCCGCCTCGTGCCGCCAATTGAGGAGAGCCTCCATAGTAAGGCTCCAGAGCAGGCGAGCTTGACCCTGGCGCAGGCTTTTGTCTTTCTGAAAGATGCAGCGCCGCTGTTGGAGCAGAGCGGTTTTGGTGTGCTGGTGCCCACTTGGTGGGGCGGGGCCGGACGGCTCAAGGCCCGTGCCCGCACCCAAGAGGTGCGCCCCCGCACGCGCAAGCGCCAAACCAATCTCAGCTTTGAGCAGATGGTGAACTTCCGTTGGGAATTGAGCCTGGGCGATCACCCTATTTCGCGGGAGGAGTTTGAACAACTGGTGGCGCTCAAGGAGCCGCTGGTGCAGGTGCGCGGCGAGTGGATTGTGCTTGATCCGCAACAGGCGCGCCAAGCCTTGACCCTCTTCGATCAAGGGGGGGAGATGAGTGTCGCTCAGGCGCTGCGCATGGGCCTCAGTGGTGAGAGTGAACCATTGCCCGGTGGCGTCACCTTTGCTGGGATTGAGGCTGAAGGGGCTCTCGGCGAGATGCTGGGCAATCTGCGGGAGGCCCATCAGCTTGAGGAGTTGCCCCAGCCCAAGGCGCTCCGGGGTGAATTGCGCCCCTACCAGCGCCGGGGTTTCTCGTGGCTCCACTTTATGCGTCACTATGGCCTTGGCGCATGTCTGGCTGATGATATGGGCCTCGGCAAGAGTATCCAAGCCATTGCGCTGCTGCTCCACGAACGCGCCACCGCCCCCAAGGGTGGCCCGAGTCTGATTGTCTGCCCCACATCGGTGACCGGCAACTGGCAGCGTGAGTTGACCCGCTTTAGCCCTACGCTACGCGTCCTTGTCCATCAAGGTACCGAACGGGCCCGTGGCGACCAGGTAGCCACCGCTGCGGCCCGTCAGGATGTGGTGATTACAAGCTATAAATTGCTCGCCCGCGACCGTGAGGCGCTCACGGCTATCAATTGGCGCTTGGCTATTCTTGATGAGGCGCAGAATATCAAAAATAGCGATACGCGCCAAGCGCAGGCCGCCCGCGCCCTGCGGGCCGAGGCCCGCATTGCACTCACGGGTACCCCGGTCGAGAATCGCCTGACGGAACTCTGGAGCATCATGGCCTTTCTCAATCCGGGCTATCTGGGCGGTGAAACCGACTTTCGCCGTACCTACGCCCGCCCCATTGAACGTGCAGGCGATCAGGAAGCCGCCGAACGCCTGCGTCACCTCACCGGCCCCTTCATTCTGCGGCGACTCAAGAGCGACCCCACGATTATTAACGATCTGCCCGAAAAGATCGAGATGAAGGTCTTTGTGCCGCTCACCCAAGAGCAGGCCACCCTCTACGAAGCGGCGGTGCGCGATGCGCTAGAACAGATCGCCGTCGCTGATGCCGAAGGCGAAGAACTGCGCCGCCGCGGTCTCGTCTTGGCGATGCTCACCCGCCTCAAACAGATCTGCAACCATCCCGCCCACTTCCTCAAGGATGGCTCGGAACTGCGGGGCCGCTCAGGCAAACTTGAGCGCCTCAGCGAGATGCTTGAAGAATTGCTCGCCGCCAATGACCGCGCCTTGATCTTTACCCAGTTTACCGAAATGGGGGCACTGCTTGAACAATACCTTAGCCAACAGCTTTTGACCGAGCCGCTCTTTCTGCATGGCGGTACACCGGCCCGCGAGCGCGACCGCATGGTGCGCCGCTTTCAAGCCGCTGAAGGCCCGCCCTTCTTTATTCTTTCACTCAAAGCGGGCGGTGTTGGCCTCAATTTGACCCATGCCAGCCATGTGTTTCATTTTGACCGCTGGTGGAATCCGGCAGTAGAAGACCAGGCGACCGACCGTGCCTTCCGTATTGGCCAAACGCGCAATGTCCAGGTGCATAAGTTTGTCTGTGGAGGCACCCTCGAAGAAAAAATTGATGCCATGATTGAGGGTAAACGCGCCCTGGCAGCCCAAGTCCTTGGAGCGGGTGAGCAGTGGCTTACCGAGCTGAGTACGGCCCAGTTGCGCGACCTTGTTGCCCTCCGGCGTGAGGAGATTAGTGAGTAATGGGACGACCACGAAGGCGTTCAGGGTCTCGTGATGAGGCCACTACCCAAACTGAAGATATGCAGGTACAAGAAGAAACGGTTGCCGTGTATGCTGATGATGATCCGTACACCAACAACGGATCATCACGCAATTCGCGTAGCCGCCGTCCGCGCAGCCCGCGGCGGTCACCAGAGCAAGACCAAGCCAAACTTGAGGCTCAAGCTGAACGCCGCACCGCTTCAGCCAAGCCCCAACGCAATGGACAACACGATGCTCAACGGGCCGCCAAGAGCCCTGCTGGGCGCAAGCAGGCGCGTCCGCGCAACCACGAATCAACCGATCCCGCCCGCGACTACGAGCGGCCCACAACGGGCAAGCGTCTGCGCGAAGCCTCCGATGATGAGTATCGTGGCTATACGCCCGACGAGCAAGCACCCCGTCGCCCCCGTCGTTCGCGCACTGAACCGCGCAACCCGGACGAAACCCAAGGCCACGACGAAGCCTACCGCAGCTATGCGCCCGACGAGGATGCGCCCCGTCGCCCGCGTCGCTCGCGCGCTGAACCTCGCAACCCGGACGAAACCCAAGGCCATGACGAAGCCTACCGCAGCTATGCGCCCGACGAGCAAGCCCCCCGTCGCCCCCGCCGCTCGCGTTATGCGCCAGAGCCGCAGGCCGAAACCCAGAGCCGCGACGAAGCCTACCGCAGCTATGCGCCCGACGAGCAAGCCCCCCGTCGCCCCCGCCGTTCGCGCTACGAACCTCGCAACGCAGAGGCGCGTACACAAACACCGCCTGATGCCGAAGCGCAGCGCCGCGACGAATCAGGCGAGAACCAGTCCCGTCGTTCGCGCCGTTCACGCTATGCCCCGCGCAATCCAGATGCCACTTCAGACGATCAGGGCTATCGCGGCTACCAGGCTGATGAAGGTTCCACCCGCCCGCCGCGCCGCTCGCGCTATGCCCCACGCAACCCCGCCGATGGCACCGAGGGGCCGTCGGGCGAGCGGGAGCAGCGTAGCTATAAGCCCAATGAGGGGGCACCCCGTCGCCCGCGCCGTTCGCGCTATGAGGCGCGTACCCCAGATGAGCATGCAGAACGCCAGCGCAGCAGTGAAGATGCCCCACCCAATGAAGCGGGCGAGCGTCCCCCCCGCCCCTCGCGCCGTGGCCGTGGCCCAGGGCGCACCTACCAAGCCGCTACGGAAGCTACGCCCTCTGCGCATGAAGAGCCTCACGATGAACCGCATGGGCTTGATGGGGATGGCTACGAGCCCAAACGCCGACGGGTACGGCGGCGACGACGGCGCAGCAAAAAGCCCGATCAGCAACTGCTGGGTGGCGAACAGCACGGGGCTGCCTTTGAAGCTCATGAGTCACGCACGCTGCTGCGCCCACGCCCGCGCTCGGCCTTTCGCCCGCGGGCTGCTGCCGATAGCCACCACTTCTTCAGTCAACCGGGAGAATTTGGCGAATCGTGGTGGGCCCAACGCTGGGTCAGTGTCCTCGAAAGCTTCGGCCTGGGCAGCCGCCTCAGCCGTGGGCGCGGCTATGCCCGTGGCGGCTCGGTCTTGAGCATCGAGATCAGCGAAGGGCGCATTGTTGGCCGCGTGCAAGGTTCACGCTCCCTACCCTACAAGGTCACCATCTCGGTCATCCCACTGAGTAATGCCCAGTGGGAACGGGCGATTGACGCCATGGCCGATCAGGCTATCTTTACAGCGCGGCTGTTGGCCAACGAGATGCCCCGCGAGATTGAGCAGATCTTCAGTGGTGCCGGGGTCGCCCTCTTTCCCCAGAGCGTCTACGACCTTCAGACCTCCTGTACATGCCCCGATTTTGCCACTCCCTGCAAGCATGCGGCGGCGGTCTACTACCAACTTGGCGAATACCTTGATCGTGATCCCTTCCTGATCTTCGCGCTACGCGGGCGGGGCAAAGAGCGCATCATCCAGTCCTTGCGCGCCCGCCGTGCAGATACGGCCAACAGCGACGGAGCGGCTGACGAAGTTCAAGGGCGCGTCCCAAGCTTAGAGGAACAACTGCAACAGTTCGATGAGATTGGCCCCGAGCTAGAGCAGATCACGCCCCACATCGTCGCCCCCACCGTCGCCTCCACCATGCTGCGGCGCTACGGCCCCTCGCCCGCCGACACCACAATGGAGCTACACGAACTCTACCTGCTCATGAGCCGCGCAACCCTTGAACGGCTCTTTGCACACGAATAGCGGGGGTTCGGGGGAGGCTGCGCCTCCTCCGAAGAATTTTCGTTCGTGTTGGCGGCGAAGCCGCCAACACGAACGAAAAAGAGGGTATGGGGCACCGCCCTAAACGTAGCGTCTACGGGGCACAGCCCCTTCCCTGTACCCGCCATACGTACAATAGAATCAATCAAGCAGCGCAGCGGTGCTATAATCGTCGTGTGCGCCGTTCATCAAGTGTTGTGCGTATCGCGCATGCCAAGTCTGAGGAGCGAGTGATGAGTGATGCGATGACCACCGCAGAGGTGAGTAGTACCGAGTTGGACCGGATGTGTGCCAATGCGATCCGGGCTTTAGCAGTTGATGCTGTGCAGCGGGCCAATAGTGGGCATCCCGGCATGCCGTTGGGTGCGGCTGATGCTGCCTATGTCCTCTGGACACGCTTCCTGAAGCATAATCCCGAGGATCCCAATTGGATCAACCGTGATCGCTTTGTACTCTCGGCAGGCCATGCCTCTATGCTGCTCTATGCCCTGCTGCACCTCAGCGGCTATGACTTGTCGCTCGATGATCTGCGGAACTTCCGCCAGTGGGGGAGTCGTACCCCCGGCCATCCTGAGTATCACGAGACCGCCGGGGTTGAAATGACGACCGGGCCGCTGGGGCAAGGGATTGCGACTGCGGTCGGTATGGCGCTGGCTGAGCGTTGGCTCGCTGAGAAGTTCAACCGTCCCGGCTTCCCTGTGGTTGATCACCACACCTATGTAATCTGCTCAGATGGTGATTTGATGGAGGGCATTGCCTACGAGGCGGCCAGTATGGCTGGCCATTTGGCCCTAGGCAAGCTGATCGTCCTCTACGATTCCAATAGCGTCTCGATTGATGGCGCTACCGACATTACCTTCAGCGAGAACGTGGCCCAACGCTTCCGCGCTGCGGCTTGGCGCGTGCAACAGGTTGACGGCCACGACATGGCCGCCGTAGCCCAAGCGCTCGCTGAAGCAATAGATGATCCTGAGCGCCCCGCATTGATTATTGCCCGTACCACGATTGGCCACGGCAGCCCCAATAAGGCTGGCACCAACAAGTGCCACGGCGAACCGCTGGGGGCTTCCGAGGCGGCCTTGACCAAACAGGCACTGGGGTGGCCGCTTGAGCCAGAGTTCTTTGTGCCCGAAGAGGTCTATGAACACATGCAACTCGCGGTGGAGGTGGGCAATACGCGCCAGCAGGAGTGGACGCGCATGTTTGAGCGCTACTGTGCGAGCCATCCCGAACTGGCCGCCCAGTGGCAGCAGATGCAGGAACGCGCCATTCCCCAAGATTGGTCAATCCTGCCTGAGTTTGCGCCCAACCCCAAGGATAAAGGCACCCGCGTCTCGGCGGGGGTGGCACTCAACACCCTAGCCGAGCATGTGCCCAGCCTGATTGGCGGCTCGGCAGATCTCTCCAGCTCCAACAATACCCTAATCAACGGTGCAACCCTGCTTGAAGCCCACAGCTTTGTTGGCCGCAACATCAGCTTTGGGGTGCGCGAACACGCCATGGGCGCGATCCTGAATGGCCTGGCGCTGCACGGCGGCTTTATTCCCTTCGGCGGCACCTTCCTCGTCTTCAGCGACTACATGCGCCCCGCCATTCGCATGGCGGCACTCATGCGCCTCCAGGTGGTCTATGTCTTTACCCACGACAGCATCGGCCTAGGCGAAGATGGCCCAACCCACCAGCCAGTTGAGCATGTCATGTCGTTGCGCCTCATCCCCAACCTCTACGTCTTCCGCGCAGGCGACGGCAACGAGGCAGCGATGGGCTGGCGCATGGCCCTTGAGCGGCGCGACGGCCCAACGGCGCTCATCTTCACACGCCAGGGCGTACCCACACTGGATCGCAGCCCCGCCTCCGGCCTAGCCCCCGCCAGCGCCGCACTGCGCGGCGCCTACGTGCTGCGTGACGTAGCCAACCCCCAGATTGCCCTGCTCGCCACTGGCTCCGAATTGAGCATCGCGCTTGATGCGGCCTTCATGCTCGAAGAGCGCGGCATTGCGGCACGCGTCGTCAGCATGCCCTGCTGGGAACGCTTCGAGGAACAAGACGCAGCCTACCGCGAGTCCGTATTGCCAGCAAACCTCAGCGCCCGCGTTGCCGTCGAAGCCGGACGCAGCCTCGGCTGGGAGCGCTACGTTGGCATGCAGGGTACCATTGTTGGCGTAGATCGCTTTGGAGCCTCTGCACCCCACACCGAAATCTTTGCACGCATGGGCATCACCGCCGAAGCGGTGGTTGCTGCGGCCTTGCGTGTACTTGCGTAGGAATTGCGCTTGGGTGTTGCGGTGGCGCGGTGGCTTCGACCCTTCGACAAGCTCAGGGCTCAGCCACCGCGCCACCGCAACACCCATGAGGGATTAGCGTGAAAAAGCCTTGGGTTAGCAGCCAGCCTCTTGGGAGGCCATATTCGGCAATCTGAAATCTACCATCTGAAATGATATACCCTGCTATGCTCATCAGCGACATCCTCCCTGCTACTAGTCCTGCCGACCAGATTCCTGGTCCGCCTCAGGGGCAATGGACCTATGCCGACTATGCATTGATCCAGGCAGAGGGGGTGCGCTATGAGTTGATTAGCGGGGTACTCTATATGACCCCAGCACCAAGCACTAGCCATCAGAGCGTCAGCAACCTCCTGGCCACCTACCTTACCCTCCATGTGCAACTCGTAGGGCTAGGCAAGGTCTTCAGCGCCCCCACCGACGTTGAACTCTTCCCCGGCACCGTGGTACAACCAGACATTCTTGTCATCAGCAGCAGCAACGAAGGGTGCATCACCCCTAGCCGCATCATCGGCCCTCCCGACCTCGTGGTCGAAATCGTCTCACCCAGTACCGCAGGCTACGACCGGCGCGAAAAGCAGGATGCCTACGCGGCTGCTGGCGTACCCGAATATTGGCTGGTTGACCCTAGTACCCAAACGGTCGAACTGCTCATCCTGGAGCAGGGTAGCTACCGTTCACAGGGACTCTTTCGCGGCCAAGCCCAGCTACCCTCACGGGCGATTCAGCACCTACCCGTGGCAGTAGCGGCCTTTTTTGGCTAAACTAGGGCTTGCGGTGGCGACAAGCTCACCTTAGACAACATATCGGCCAAAAAAATGAGCGGAAAATCTCTTGCATGATCAAACTGCGCATTGTGCAGTATGGTACATTCGGTGGTCTGCAAGAAGAAATTTCGTTTTTAATATCTTTCGAGGAGATAGTTTTCGTAAAAATATAATCATAAAAACTCTTCCCTTTGAATTGTGGTTGCTTCTCCATCAGACCTATCCGCCTAGACCATTGCCGTCATCAGTTAAATTGTGTGAGAATGAACTTAAACGCATGCTTGGCCATTATGATAAGGCGAACTATAATACTGACAAACTTGTGTCTGCTATTGAACTAGCAATAGAACATGCTCAACAATTAGATAGCAATCATACTGATGTTTGGCCAAAAATGATAGGAACTCAAGTGCATCGTCTGGTTATAAAATTGATCAGTAAATATGATTAATTTATTTCGTGTTATTTCAGATATTGCGTTGCGCTACAGTTGTAAATTGCTTTGAGGCTACATCCCTACTAACCACAACTTATACCACTTGGGCATACCCCTTAGTCTCAGTGGGTATCATTTACCCATAGTGACAGCACTCCGATTGTCTGCTATAATTGGCCCTAAAGATATTGGTGCTAGTTTTCACAAACTGGCTTCGGGGATGTTGCAATCTGTCTGGCCCCTGGCGATGGGTTGCTAGTTGGGTCGCTGCCCATGAGTGATCTTACCCTCCACCCCCACGAGCGTGAGCTTGAGGATGTTCGTGTGCGCCTTCAGTCGGCTCGGGGTAAGCAGTTTTGGCGCTCGTTGGATGAATTGGCCGATACGCCAGCTTTTCATGAATTACTGAAGCGTGAATTCCCCGCCGGTGCCGCTGAACTCAAGGATGATCCGGTCTCCCGCCGCACCTTCCTCAAGCTCATGGGGGCCTCTTTCGCCCTCGCTGGGCTCTCTGGCTGTACCTTTGCGCTGCGCCAGCCCCAAGAAAAGGTTGCACCCTATGCCCTTGCACCCCACGATCAGCGCCCCGGTATTCCTAATTTCTATGCGACCGCAGTGACCCGCGATGGCTTTGGGCTTGGGGTTGCAGTCAAGAGCTATGATGGCCGCCCAATTAAAGTTGAGGGTAATCCGGCTCATCCCGCCAGCATGGGGGCCACCGATCTCTTTGCCCAGGCTGAGATTCTGCAGATCTATGATCCCGCTCGCCCCGAAACGATCCTGAATGCCGGTCGGTTGAGTACCTGGGATCAGTTTGTTGCTGCCTTTATGCCTGTGATGCAATTCCAGCGCACGTTTGAGGGCCAAGGCTTGCGGATTCTCACGCCAACGGTTACCTCGCCCAGTTTGATCGCCCAGATTGATGCGCTTTTGCAGGAGTTGCCCAATGCCCGTTGGGTGCAGTATGATCCCGTTGGTCGCTCCAATACCTATGCCGGTACCCGTGAGGCTTTTGGTGAGCCGCTCGAACCGATCTACCACCTTGAACGCGCACAGACGATTGTGGCCCTTGATGCCGATTTCTTGAGCGAAGGGCCAGGCCGGGTGCGCTATGCCTATGATTGGATCGCTGGCCGCCGGGTACTCAAGGAGACCCAAACGGTCAGTCGGCTCTATGTCGCTGAACCGGCTACGTCCAATACGGGGATTGTGGCCGACCATCGTCTGCCGGTGAAGGGCGCACTGGTGGCGAGTGTTGCCTTTGCCCTCGCCCGCACCCTTGGGCTACCGGGGCTCGCTGGTGAGGTGAGCCTGCCCCCCGCTGCTGCCGCTTTCGTCGCCGCCGCTGCCGCCGATCTGCGTCAGGCTGGTTCCGCTGGCCTGGTGATCGCGGGTGAAAGCCAGCCGCCCCAGGTACACGCCCTTGCCCACGCGATCAATGTCGCCCTTGGGGCCGTTGGTCGCACCATCACATATACCACCCCGGTCGTTGCCGATCCCGCCGACCAGACGAGCGCTCTGCGCCAATTGGCCCAAGAGTTGGCCAGTGATCAGGTGGAGTTGCTGCTGATCATTGATGCGAATCCGGCCTATAACGCTCCCGCCGATCTCAATGTTGCTACGGTACTCCAACAGGCCAAATTCAAGCTTGTGTTGGGCCCCTATGCCGATGAGACGGCGGCTCTGGCTGATTGGTTCATTCCGATGAGCCATTCGCTGGAGAGTTGGGGCGATGTGCGGGCCTTTGATGGGAGTGTGACCATCGTTCAGCCGCTGATTGAGCCGCTCTATGGCGGGCGTAGCCCCCACGAGTTGCTCGCGTTGATGCTGGGCCAGAGTGTGCGCCCGGCCTACAATGTGGTGCGCGATGTGTGGGCCGAGGCGACTGGGTTGAGTGGTGCGGAACTTGATGATTTTATCAATGGGAGCCTCAACCAAGGGCTGGTGGCCAATAGCAATTTCCCGTCCCTGCCGGTCACGCTGCGCCCCGATTTGAGCTTCGCGGCACCCGAACTGCCGCCCCCCGGCCTCGAGTTGGTCTTCCGCCCCGATGCCAGCGTCTACGATGGGCGCTATAGCAACAACGGCTGGCTGCAAGAATTGCCCAAGCCGGTGACCCAGCTCACCTGGGATAATGCGGCGCTCGTGAGTCCCCGTACTGCCATTCGTCTCTTGGGCCTCGCCTTTGATCCCGAGAGCCTCGCCGATGCCAACAATATTACCGCGCAGCGCAATTTGGAACAACTGATCCGCCAGAATGGCGCTTTGGTTGAGTTGAGCCTTGAGGGCCGCACGTTGACCGTGCCGATCTGGATTGTGCCGGGCCACGCGGAGGATACGGTAACCCTTAGTTTGGGGTATGGGCGTGGCGCTGTGGCTGGCCCGGTGGCTGAGGGTACCGGCTTTAATGCCTATAGCCTGCGGACCAGTAGCGCCCCTTGGTTTGCCGCTGGCCTAACGGCGACCGCCACTAATGACCGCTACCAGCTTGTCAGTACCCAAAACCACTGGACACTCGAAGGCCGTTCGCTCATTCGCGTGGGCGAATTTGACCGCTTCAAGGCCGATCCCAAATATATTGCCCACGAAGTCTACCGCGAAGAGTATGGCAAAGACACCCCCGGCCCTGGCACCGACGGTTACCAGAGTCTCTTGCCGGGCGGCGAAGGCGATTACCTGCCCGGCTACGACTATAGTATCGGCAACCAGTGGGGCATGAGCATTGATCTGACCGCCTGTATGGGCTGCAACGCCTGTGTCGTTGCATGTCAAGCCGAAAACAACATCCCCATTGTGGGCAAGCGTGAAGTCGCAATGGGGCGTGAAATGCACTGGATCCGCATTGATCGCTACTTCGCTGGCAACGACTTCGACAACCCAGAGACCTACTTGCAGCCGATGCTCTGCCAACACTGCGAGCGCGCCCCCTGCGAATTGGTCTGCCCGGTAGCCGCAACGGTACACGATGCCGAAGGGCTCAACAACATGATCTACAACCGCTGCGTCGGCACCAAATACTGCTCGAACAACTGCCCCTACAAAGTGCGGCGCTTCAACTTCTTCCAGTATACCGATCTCGCATCGCCAAGTCTGCGCCTCGGACGCAACCCCGAAGTGACTGTCCGCAATTTAGGGGTCATGGAGAAGTGTAGCTTCTGCATCCAGCGCATCGCGGATGGCCGCATCAGAGCGCGTGTCGAAGGCGACCGGCCCATTACCGATGGCGAAGTGATCTCGGCATGCGCCCAAGCCTGCCCGACCCAAGCGATCACCTTTGGCGACATCAACAACCCTGATGCGCTCGTAACCAAACGCAAAGCCGAACCGCACAACTACAGTGTCTTGGGGATGCTGAACACCCGGCCCCGTACCACCTACTTGGCGCGGGTACGCAACCCCAACCCCGACTTGGCTGATGGCGGCTAGGAGGACATAGAGGATACAGAGAATTTGAACCACAGAGGCACAGAGGGCACAGAGAATTTGAACCACAGAGGCACAGAGGGCACAGAGAGGATGTGAGGTAATCGCTATCACAATTATTTGTACTTCTTACCCTTGAACATGCCGCATTATCAAGAACGCTAAAGCCCATTGGAACACCGTGTTTGGCAATCGGCAATCTGCAATCGTAAATGGCATAACTCGGTAACTCTCCTCTCCTCCTAACCTCAAACCCTCTGTGTTCTCGGTGCCTCTGTGGTTCAAATTCTCTCTGTCCTCATCAGCAAATCCTTCGGCCAACAACTCTCTACTTGACAGGGCATAAGGATCAACGTAAACATGAGCTTTCCAATGTCCAAATCTACCATTATTCGCCTCGCATGGTTACCCCTCTGCCTACTGCTCGTGGCATGTCACACCGACATGTACGACCAGCCCAGGTATTCGGCCAACCAGCCAAGCGACTTCTTTGAAGATGGGCGCTCGATGCGGCCCCCGCCCCCCAACACGGTGGCAATGGGAACCTTTGATCCCAACTCGGCCATGTTCAGCGGGCGTCTGGAGGGCGATCTGGTGGCCGAATTACCCATGGAGCTCACCGCCGAACTCTTGGCCCACGGGCAGACGCGCTACAACGCCTTCTGTGCGCCATGCCACGGGCTCACTGGCGCTGGCAATGGGGTTGCAGCCTACCGTGGTGGCATGCAAGTGCCTACCCTGCACGACGAGCGCCTGCGCACCGCTCCGATTGGCTACTATTTTGACGTAATTACCAATGGCGTCAACCGCATGTACAGCTACGCCCACCGCATCCCCCCCGAAGATCGCTGGGCCATTGCCGCCTACACCCGCGCCCTGCAGCTCAGTCAGTATACCGTGGCAGAAGCACTGCATGCCGAAGAGCTTGCCGAGCTGCCGTAGCCCATGGAGCAGGTAGGAAATAGTTGGGTAGTAGATAGGAAATAGTAGGTGTAAAACACATCCTGATACCACAATCCTACTTTCCTACTTCCTACTTTCCTTTTCTTAGAGAGCGAGACCTCCAATGTCTGCACAGATCTTTCCGCGCAATGCCAATGTGATCTTCATGTTGAGCCTGATTGGCTTGACGCTCATGAGTATCGGGATTATCGCGGCATTGATTGGCATCTACCTCTCGCCCTGGTACACTGAAGTGGGCGATGCAAAGGCCCAGCCGATCCCCTTTAGCCATAAGCATCACGTTGATGAGTTGAAGATTGACTGTCTCTACTGCCATTCCACAGTAGAACAGGCCGCCCACGCGGGCTTTCCCTCAACTGATACATGCATGTCCTGCCATTCGCAGATCTGGACCAATAGCCCTCTGCTTGAACCAGCCCGGGTTAGTTTGCAGACCGGCGAGCCCATTGTTTGGAACCGTATCTACGATCTACCCGACTTTGTCTTTTTTAACCACAGTATCCATGTTGCCAAAGGCATTGGTTGCGCCTCGTGCCATGCCGGTACGGATCAGCAGCATCTCACTGCCAAGGCGCAAGCCTTATGGATGGGCTGGTGCTTAGGTTGCCACCGCAACCCTGAGGAACACATCCGCCCCCGCGACGAAATCTTCAATATGGCTTACAATCCTCTTTCACTGCCCCTCAGCGAACGCCTCGCCCTCGTCGCCGAATACCAGATTGCCACCGACGGACGCCTTACCAATTGTTACGCCTGCCACCGCTAGGGGGCTCAGGGAGAACCAGGTTCTCCCTGAAACCCACCTTCCGGCTAGGGAGATCAGGGAGAACCTGGTTCTCCCTGAAACCCACCTTCGCTAGAGAGATCAGGGAGAACCAGGTTCTCCCTGAAGCCCACCTTCGCTAGGGAGATCAGGGAGAACCAGGTTCTCCCAGAAGCCCACCTTCGCTAGGGAGATCAGGGAGAACCAGGTTCTCCCTGAAACCCACCACCAGGTTCTTCCCAAGTGGGTTTGGGAGAACATGGTTCTCCCGAAGTGGGTTTGGGAGAACGTGGTTCTTCCCAAGCGGGTTTGGGAGAACATGGTTCTCCCGAAGTGGGTTTGGGAGAACGTGGTTCTTCCCAAGCGGGTTTGGGAGAACATGGTTCTCCCGAAGTGGGTTTGGGAGAACATGGTTCTCCCGAAGTGGGTTTGGGAGAACGTGGTTCTCCCAAGACAAGCCATACGGAGTAACCCATGAGTGGACACCATAGCCCCGAAGGGGCCTCCCCCGAAAGTATTGCTAGTGGCTTTGAGGTCACCGATTGGAGTATGAAGCCAGTGGTGATCTTGGTAGCCGCTACGATTGCCAGTCTGATTTTGGCCTATATTGTTATTGCGATCATGGTCGGTTTCACTGGTACCGGCATTGTGGATCAGAGCAATACGCTGCCGAGCGATGCGGCCCAACGCATGCCGCCCGGCCCGTTGCTAGAACAGAATCCCTTGGCTGAGAGCAACCAGATGCTCCAAGCAGCCAATCAACACTTGGAGAGCTACGGCTGGGTTGATCAGCCTGCTGGGGTGACCCATATTCCCATTGAGCGGGCCAAGGAGTTGTTGTTGGAGCTAGGGGTTGATCCGTTTGCAACGCAAGAGTAGCTTTGGAAGCTGTCTGAAAAACCGGGGGGCACACGCTGGAGTGCCGGCTTTAGCCGGCTAAAGCCGGCACTCCAACGCCAACCCATAGACTTTATCAGACAGCCTCTTAGAAAAAATAGAATGCAACGCACAATCACAATCTTCCTTTTCATCCTGATAACAGTACTCCTCGTGCCGGTGCCAAGCGCTCAGGCGCAGCAGCCGCATCCCACCGAGGCGGTTGCCTTTGAGCAACATCTAGGGTCGCAGGTGCCGCTCGATCTGCCCTTTGTGGACGAGACGGGCGCGGCGGTGCGTTTGGGTGACTATTTTGGCGAACAGGCTGTGGTGCTGCTGCTCAGTTACTATGAGTGCCCTATGCTCTGCCCGCTGCTGCGCGACGGCCTTGTGAATAGCCTCAATGAGGTGCGCCTCAATGTGGGCGATGATTTCCAGGTGATCAATGTGAGTATTGATCCCACCGAGACGCCGATGAATGCGGCGAGTGCTAAGACTTTTACCCTGATGCGTTACAATCGCCCCAATACTGAGCATGGCTGGCATTTCCTTACCGGCACCCAGGATAGTATCCAGCAGTTGGCCAATGCGGTTGGCTTTCGCTATTTCTACGATGAAACGATCAATCAATATGCCCATGCATCTGGTATTCTTGTATTGACCCCCAAGGGCACCTTGGCGCGCTACTTCTATGGCATTGAGTTCAATCCGGGTGATGTGCGCTTGGGCCTCGTTGAGGCTTCGGGCAATCGGATTGGCACCCCCGTAGACCAACTGCTGCTGCTCTGTTACCACTTTGATCCCTCGACCGGACAGTATACCGGCCTGGTGATGACGCTGCTCAGAGTGGCCGGGTTGCTCACAGTCTTGATCATTGGTGGCTCAGTCTTGTTCATGAGTCTGCGTTCACGGCGGGGCACACCACCGAGCGGGCCAGCCCAAGCGCTGGGTTAGCAGATGTAGGAAAGCATATGCAGGACTTCCCTTTATTTCCCGAACAGGCTTCGACATTCGCCGGGCCGGTTGATGTGCTCTACTGGACGTTGGTTGGGCTGAGCCTGATCTTTGGTGGCATCCTGCCCTTTATTATCCTCTACCTGATGGTGCGCTACCACCGCAGCCAAAAGGTTGATCGCACCAATCAGTTGCATAGTAGTCTGCCACTAGAATTGACCTGGACGGTGATTCCTCTTGTGTTAGTACTCACCGTCTTCTTTTGGGGTGCTTTCCTCTACATTGATATGCGTACTCCGCCCGATGACTCACTTGAAATCTATGTGATTGGCAAACAGTGGATGTGGCATGTTCAGCACCCCAATGGAAAGCGGGAAAATAATGAACTGCACATCCCAATTGGCCAGCCGGTCAAGTTGATCATGACCTCGCAAGATGTCATTCATAGCTTCTACATCCCCGACTTCCGCGTCAAACAGGATGTCCTGCCGGGGCGCTACACCATTATGTGGTTTGAAGCGACCCAACCGGGTGAATATCACCTCTTCTGTGCTGAATATTGTGGCACTGAACATTCACTCATGGTCGGGCGCGTGGTGG
Organism: Candidatus Viridilinea mediisalina; assembly: GCF_002532535.1. Lineage (GTDB taxonomy): Bacteria > Chloroflexota > Chloroflexia > Chloroflexales > Chloroflexaceae > Viridilinea > Viridilinea mediisalina. The sequence goes on along the minus strand of NZ_NQWI01000036.1, from coordinate 14,430 downwards.
CGCTGCGCTTGGCCGATTATGAACGCTGGCTCGCTACTCCTGGCGAGATCATTCTGCCCGATGGCAGTGTCGGTGGCGCTGTGCCCGCGCTCGTTGAAGCGATTGGTGACCCTATGGAGCTTGCGGGCGGGCAACTCTTTGCCAGTTTGGGCTGTGCCGGTTGCCACCGTAGCGACGGCCTCGGCATTGGCCCTAACCTCGCAGGGCTCTATGCCAGCGAAGTGCGCCTTACCGACGGTAGCCTCGTCTTTGCCGACGAGAACTACCTGCGCGAATCGATCCTCAACCCTGGCGCCAAGATTGCCGCTGGCTACGCCAATGTCATGCCCTCCTACGAGGGCCAAGTCAGCGAAGACCAGATGAACCAACTGTTGGCCTATATCAAGTCGTTGGCCGATGCGAATGTCGAGTAATACCATTTACGATTGTAGATTGCAGATTGCCGATTGCCGAACATGGCGTTCCAATGGGCTTTAGCGTTCTTGATAATGCGGCATGCTCAAGGGTAATTGGTGTAATTTGTAGGAGTACCTTATGGCCACCACAGCGCTACCAGGGCGCAACTACCTAGAGGAAGACGCAACAACCATTGGAGCATGGCTGAAAGCTTGGTTTCTCACGGTTGACCACAAGCGCATCGCCATTCTCTACCTGTTGAGCATCAACTTCTTCTTTCTCCTCGGCGGACTGGCGGCTTCGGTCATTCGCGTCGAGTTGATCACCCCGCAGGGCGATCTGCTCTCGGCTGATCTCTACAACCGCGCCTTTACGCTGCACGGCATCATCATGGTCTTCTTCTTCCTCATCCCGGGCATTCCGGCGGTGCTAGGAAACTTCTTGGTGCCCCTGATGATTGGTGCGCGTGATATGGCCTTTCCGCGTCTGAATCTCTTCAGTTGGTACCTCTACATGGCGGGCGGCATCTTTGCCCTGACGGCGGCCATCTTTGGTGGTGTAGATACGGGCTGGACCTTCTATACCCCCTTTAGCTCCACCTACGCCAACTCCAATGTGATCCTCACCATCACGGGAGCCTTTATTATGGGCTTCTCGTCTATTACCACCGGGGTTAACTTTATTGTGACCATTCATACCATGCGTGCCCCTGGTATGACCTGGTTCCGCCTGCCACTCTTCATCTGGGCGTCCTATGCGACCAGTTTGATCATTGTGCTGGCAACCCCAGTGATTGGGATTACGCTGCTTCTCGTGGCGATTGAGCGGCTCTGGGGCGTAGGCATCTTTGACCCGGCGCTCGGCGGTGATCCGCTACTCTTCCAGCACCTCTTCTGGTTCTACTCCCACCCTGCCGTCTACATCATGATCTTGCCTGGCTTCGGCGTCATCTCTGAACTGATTGCCGCCTTCTCGCGCAAGCGCATCTTTGGCTATGAGTTCATCGCATTCTCCAGTATGGCGATTGCCCTCTTGGGCTTCCTCGTCTGGGGGCACCACATGTTCGTGAGCGGGCAGTCGGTCTATGCTGGGCTGGTCTTCAGCTTCCTCACGATGCTGGTCGCCATTCCCTCAGCGATTAAGGTCTTCAACTGGACAGCGACGCTCTACAAAGGTTCGATCAGTTATCGCACGCCCATGCTCTACGCCTTGGGCTTCATTGGCCTCTTTGTCATTGGTGGCTTGACCGGCATCTTCTTAGGGATTGTTGCGATTAACATTCATGTCACCGATACCTACTTCGTTGTGGCCCACTTTCACTATGTGATGGTCGGTGGTGCGATTATGGCCTACTTGGGCGGCATCCACTACTGGTGGCCCAAGATGACCGGGCGGATGTACAATGAGGTGTGGGGCGGCATCTCGGCGCTGATCATCTTCGTTGGCTTCAACATGACCTTCTTTCCCCAATTTATCGTCGGTTATCTTGGCATGCCGCGCCGCTACCATGTCTACCCGCAAGAATTCCAAGTTCTGCATGTTCTCTCCTCGGCGGGCGCAACAATCCTAGCGATTGGCTTCATTATTCCGATCATCTACTTGACCATTTCGCTCTGGAAGGGGGCTATCGCGGGCGACAATCCCTGGGATGCCACGGGCCTCGAATGGGAGGTTAGTTCCCCACCGCCAACCCATAACTTCACCACCACCCCTGTCGTTACACGGGAAGCCTACGACTACCCGCCCGATGCCGCCGAGGTAGATGCGGCCAATTGGCGTCCGGGGAGTCCTTTGTAGGTGTGGGGGCGGGTTGTTTTTTCACCACAGAGGCACAGAGAACACAGAGAATTTTAGCAACCCCCTCTGTTCTTCTGTTCTTCTGCCCCTCTGTTCTTCCGTAAAAAGGAGATCACCTTGGCCACAACGACTTCCACAAGCAGCTCACACGCCCATGCTGATCATGGTCATGCCGATCATGGCCCGGAACTTCAGCACCACTTTTCGACTGCGGCACAGCAGAAAGAGGCCGCAACGCTAGGGATGTGGGTCTTTTTGGTGACCGAGGTGATGCTCTTTGGCGGTATCTTTATGGCCTATGCGGTCTATCGCTGGGCCTTTCCCGATATTTGGGCTGAAGCCGCGTACCACCTCAACACGCCGCTGGGCACAATTAATACTGTTGTGCTGTTGGTCAGTTCGCTCACCGTAGCGCTCGCGGTGAGCGCCGCCGAAGCGGGCAAGCGCACGCGCATCATCCAGTTGATCGTGGTCACCATGCTGCTTGGCTTGGCCTTCTTGGGCCTCAAGGCTTACGAGTATAGTGAGAAGTTTGCCCATTGCGCTGGTTACTCCACACCCATCGAGTGGGTAACCAACACCAACCAACACGCCGTTTACGAATGTCTTGTACCGGGACAGGCCTTTCTCTTTCCTGCCGACAAAACGACCGGCGCAAGCAACGCACCCACTGTTGCAGGCCAACCAACCCCCTACCAACTCTTCTTCCTGCTCTACTTCATCGCCACCGGCCTGCATGCCGTCCACATGCTGATTGGGCTGGCCATTATGAGCTATTTGGTCTTCATCACATGGCGCGGAACGATTAGTAGCACCTACTTCACCCCCGTGGAGATCGGGGGGCTCTATTGGCACCTGATTGATATTGTGTGGGTCTTTTTGTTTCCGTTGTTCTATTTGGTTCACTAACGTGAAACGGGCGGGAGGTTGGGGCTACGCCCCAAGCCCCATTTTTTGTGCTATGTTGGCGGCTCTGCCGCCAACATAGCACAAAAAGAGTTGTTAGCGCGAAGAAGCCTTGGGTTGGCAACCACCGCGCCGCTGGCTGAGCCTGTCGAAGCCAAGCGGCGCGGCCCAGAACTTCTTTGCGCTAACAAAGAGTTTTTTGATGGTATTAAGGAATCACAATGGCACATCATGAACATGAGCATGAACGGGGTCATATTGGCCCCGCTACCTACTACAAGGTTTTTGCCGCCCTGATGGTGCTAATGTTTCTGACCGTTGGCGCTTGGTGGGTTGAAGGGATGTTGAATATCCCACGAGCGTTGGGGGTCTTTATTGCGGTGGCGATTGCCTCAACCAAAACGGTGCTGATTGTACTCTTCTTTATGCACATCAAAGTGAGTAGCCGGGTGACACAACTCTACGCGGTGGCGGCGTTAGTGGCGCTGCTCTTTATGTTTGTGATTACTATGGGCGACTATTTTGCGCGTGGTTGGCCGCCTGAACTGGGGCCGTTGCCTTAGAGGTACCGAGGATTTGAACCACAGAGGCACCGAGAACACAGAGGGTTTGAGGTTAGGAGGAGAGGAGAGGTACCGA
>NZ_NQWI01000036.1:0-10571 GCF_002532535.1 Candidatus Viridilinea mediisalina | reverse complement strand
TGGGCCCTCTGTGCCTCTGTGGTTCAAATTCTCTGGGCCCTCTGTGCCTCTGTGGTTCAAATTCTCTGGGCCCTCTGAAATTCTCTATCTCCCTCACTCACCTCGCCACGAGCCAGGTGTCTCGTCTTGCAGCGCCAGTTCCACCTGTTCCCACCAGAGTTTCACCACCGGCACACTGGTGCCGTACCAGGGCCGATCGGGGCGGGGGTCGTGGCGCAGGCCGGGAATAATGACCCGGCGCGAACCAGCGAGCAGCCCGACCTCCAGGGGGACAATCCCGTCGCCCCATTGTTCGCCGACGCCTGTAAGCATGCGGTAGCTACTCCACGCACTCCGTTCCGACCCGTCGCCGTTGGCATTGCCATAGACGCCCCGCCCCATCACGCTGATGTAGTGGACAAAGCGCCAGTAGGCTCCGGGATAGTGGGCCTGCACAAAGGAGATCTGGTTGAGACCGCCTTGGCGTCCTAGTTGGTTGGTGACATGGGGCGTCCCAAGGCTCACTAAGGCAGCAACGTGCTGGAAGCCATTGTAGCGTTGCCGCTCTGAACCATAGGGTTGGTCGCCCATATAGATGCGCGACAGCACCCCACCGGCGCTATGGGCTACCAAGATAACTTGGCGCACGCGCTGTGTACTCAGGGTCGTTTGTACGGCCTGGTGGAGGATGTGCAACAGCTTGCTATAGCTATCGGTAGCAACCACACCAGCCCACTCAAGCAGGGTAATTGGCACAATCGCCACATGGCGTCCGCTGATCTGGGCGAGATGCTCACGCATGGCCGCATAGAGCGGATAGTTGCTGCCGAAGCCGCCAACAATGAGGATCGGCTCGCTGCCGATGATCATACACGCACACTTCTAGACACTTAACGGTTCCGAGGGGGTTGGTGGCTGAGAGAGCGGGGTGGTGAGGCGGGCTTTACGCAGACGGGTAATCGCATCAATGGCCGCCTCGTGCACATTAGCATCAGCGTCCTCCATAGCCTTGGTCAGCGCCTCGATCACCATAGCGGTAGCCGCAGCCCCACCGATGCGCCCCAGGGCACGGGCCGCCGCCTCGCGGGCATAGGGATCATGGTCGGCCACGAGGGCGGTGAGGCGCTTGATCAGCGCGGGGGTACCCGCCAATTCACCGAGTTGCCCCAGGGCTAGGGCCGCCGCCGAACGCACAAAGCTATCCTCATCGCTCAGACAGAGTGACAGATGGTCGAGCAACTGCGGCGAAGCGATGCGGTCGCGCAGCGCACCAAGGGTACGTGCGGCGGCAAAGCGGGTCTCAAGGTCACAGTCGTAGAGTGCGACGCGGGTAAGAGCTTTGACCAGCGGCGGCGGCGGAGTCCCGGCAAACTGACCGAGCATGCGGGCGGCGGCGGCACGGACATGGGAGGCGCTATCGCTCAGGCCATCGTGGAGCAGCACCAGATCGCCGGCACTATAGCTGCCATTACGAATCCGCAGGCTGCGGATCGTCTCGTAGCGCGATTGCCAGCCTGGATCATGCAGGACGCGGCGCAACTGGGCAAACTCATTGGGATCGTAGCTATCGAGTTCGCTGAGCAGCGTAAGGCGCAGCCACTCATCGCGGGTACTATTGAGGCGCTGACGGGCCAGATGGACAACATTGAGGGTAACAAAAATCTGCTCAATGGCCGCCCGCAACTCAGCGCGGGTACGCATCTCGCGTTCAATCAGCACCGAGACCTGGTAGCGCATCTGGCTAGCCCGGCGCACAATCAGGTCAGCCCCGGGGCCACGGGTAATCTCGGCAAGAGCCAAGACCGCCGCGACCGGCTCTTGTTGAAATGCTGCCAGGAAGGGTTCAAGGGCGCGCACGGCCAAATAGCCCATGACCGTCGTTGTGCCGGTAAGTTGTATATCTTGACGCGGGTTGCGTGTAAAGCCACTGAGTTGGTCGGCGATGCGCGCCCGCCATTCATCCTGGTCAAACATAACGTTGCCCGTCTGGTATTAGGGTGACCTGTGAGTGGCATCCCACAGAACTGACGGAGCGACAATTGCTACGCTGCGTGAACAATTATAACATGCTCTCCATGCTTTTGGGGGTGACCACATGGTTACGTTGGGGCTACGCCCATAGGCATTACGTTTAGGGCTACCGCCCTAAAACCCGCTCTTGGGGCTACGCCCCAAACCCCCACCGGGAAGCTTAACGTAATGCGTATGGGGCGGCGCCCCAAACCCCGTCGGAGGGAGGATGCGCGGGAACCAGGTTCCCGCGCATCCTCCCTCTTGGCGGCGAAACCGCCCCAGCACCCCAACCGGAGGTTCAAGGGATTGTGGTACCATAACAGGGCCGGAGGCTTGATAGAAAAGGAAAGAGCAAACGCCATGAGTTTTGATGAACCCCACGACCCAGATGTTGAAGCAAGTGTGCGCCGCATTCGGCGTGGTTGTGCTTTTGTTGCGCTCATTTTTGTTTCGCTGTCGGTACTCTTTGTGAGTGCAACGGGCAATCTCTTTTTTCTCTTTTTCTTGATTTTTGCTGCGATTGCGTTGGCTTTTTCACGCTTTACGCGCTAGGGTAAGGAAGTTCTATGCCCCCTTCCCCACAACGGGTTACCCTCTCACTGGTTGGCTTGGCTGCCGTTGGTGCTTCGCTCTGGGTGGCCTTTGAACAGCCCTATACCATTTGGCCATGGCTGTTGCTCTTGGTTGGGTTGGGTTGTGCGATCCTAGCCCAACGTATGGCTTAGGAAAGGATACAGAAAACAGGAAATAGGAAATAGGAAATAGGGCTGAGGCTTCAGCACACCTTGGATGCTCAAGACTGTTCTTAGTTGGTAACGCACCATGGTATACTACAAAGCGTTTGCGGCTCTATTGGAGAGTCGCCTCCTTGGCTACTGCGCCCGTGAAGGGAGACAGCAATGGCGGCAGGCAAGCGGCTGCTCGCCCCTCTGCTCATTCTGAGTCGTAAGCTCGAGAACTATCCTAGATTGCGACGCTGGCTCGGGGTGTTGCGCCTTGGTCTCTTCCAGTTTGGCATGGGCGTTTCGTTGGCCCCACTGACTGGCACACTGAATCGGGTGCTGATCAACGAGTTGGCCGTTCCTGCAGTAGCGGTTGGCTTCCTCATTGCGATCCACTACTTTGTTTCGCCAACGCGCGCCCTGATTGGCTTTGAGTCGGATAAGGCGCGGGCCGCAGGCCATTGGCGCACGCCCTTTTTGGTCTTGGGGGCGATGCTAACCTATGGTGGTTTGGCGACAGCACCATTTTCGCTGATTCTCCTCAGTGGTGAAGGTTCGATCTCTTTTCCTGTAGCGATGTTCATTTGCACCCTGATTTTTCTTGCCTATGGCATCGGGGTTAATATTGTTGAGACCATTTACCTCGCTACGGTCAGCGATCTGACGCCAGCCCATGAGCGTGGCCGCGTGCTTGGTGTCCTCTGGATTATGCTGGTCTTGGGCACGATTGTCAGTTCGATCATTATGGGTCAGTTGCTGATCAACTATAGCCACAAGCTGCTCATCCAGGTGATGCAGGGCTCGGCAGTCATCTTTATTGCGCTCGCGTTTGTGGCGATGTATGGTCAAGAACGGCTCAAGCCCAATGGCGAATTGGAAGATGTGAGCGAGCCGATCCGCGTGCGCGAGACGCTTGGTCAGTCGTTGCGCCTCTTGGCCGCGCAGGCTCCGCTACGCAACCTCTTCTTGGTACTCTTCATCGCTACGCTCGGTTTTGCCACCCACGATGTGCTGCTTGAACCCTATGGGGGGCAAGTTCTCGGCATGACGGTTACTGAGACAACCCGCTTGACCGCCCTTTGGGGTTCAGGGATGCTTGCGGGAATCTTTGTGGCCGCACTGCTGCTCTGGCGCGGACGTTCGCCCGTCATGATGATTAGCGCCGGTTGTATCTTGGGTGTAGCCGGTTTCCTTGCCGTAACCCTGGCGGGCAACAGCCTTAGTACAACCGTCTTCCACAGCGGGGTGGGGCTGATTGGGGCGGGACGCGGAGCCTTCATCGTGGGCGCCTTGGCCCTGGTGATGGGCCTTGTGGATCGTAACCACGCCGGGCTCTTCATCGCCCTCTGGGGCATCACCCAAGCCCTTGCACAAGGCATCAGTACCATTGGTGGCGGGCTTGGCCGCGACATCGTGCAGTACCTGTCGGGCAATGTGACCCTAGGCTACACCGCAGTCTATAGTACCTCGCTCACCCTATTGACCGTCACCATCTTGATGCTGATCGTGCTGCACTTCTGGCGCGGCCTGAGCATCAGCGAAGCGCGGAGCCCTTGGTCGAATCTGGATCGGGCGAATGTGGATCAGATTATGTTTTAGAGTATTTGGGTGCGCGGGCCTCCGGCCCGCGCACCCAAATACGCATTACGTTTGAGGTTTAGCGTACAAGCTACAACACACCTGGTTGACTGCTATCGGGCAATAGGTCGCCCTCATCATCATCGCCCAGATCATCAACTAGCTCGGCCACAGCCTCCAGCAGCGCGAGTTCACTGCCGTCGAGGTAGCCTACTGCCGCCAACCGTTGACGAATCTCATCCACTCCTTTGGGGCCAAGGTTGCGAATGCCCTGGAGCGAACGATCGTCTAGTTCGAGCAGACGACCAATGGTAGTAATGTCGGCGCGGCGCAGGCTGTTGTAGGTGCGCGTACTCAGGCCCAACTCATCAATGGTGCGATGGTAGATGTCGGCAGGAATAGTACGGCCCGGCGGCGGCGCAATCTCTACAACAGGTTCGGGCTGATCAAAGACTGCAATGCGCCCAAAGTGTTGGGTCAACACCTGAGCGGCATGACCAAGTGCATCACCAGGCTTAATTGTTCCGTCGGTCCAAATCTCAAGGATCAGCCGCTCATAGAGCGTATCGAGGCCAACTCGCGTCTTCTCGATCACAAAATTGACTTGCGGCACAGGACTGAAGAGCGCATCAATGGCAATCTCGCCAATACTGAGACCGCTATTGTTATCGGCAAGGCTCGTGCCCCGTCCACGCTCCGCAGTCAACTGCATCTCAAAAACCGAATCATTATCAATGCTACACACATAGTGTTGCGGATTGACAATTTCAACAGTACTCGGTGTATCAATATCGCTGGCAAAGACGGGGCCAGGGCCCTGCTTGATCAGTTGCATCGACACGGCACGCTCAGAGTAGGAGCGCAGCCGGATGCCTTTCACATTTAACACCAATTGGGTTCCATCCTCAAGCACACCGGGGATGACCGAGAATTCGTGGATGACCCCCCCCAACTTAATGCGCGTTATCGCTGCACCGGGGATTGAAGAGAGCAGCACACGTCGTAGGGCGTTACCCAAAGGACTCCCATGGCCCTGGGCCAAAGGTGCCACCGCGAAGCGTCCGTAGTTCTTACCCGCCGCTTCCAGACTCACTCGCGGCTGAATCTTCAAAGGCTCAGTTTTTTGCATGCTCATTTTACTCACTGGAGATGCTCTTAGGATGAGTATGAGTGACTCACCCCTAACCGTGACATTGTAGCTTAGGATGAACGCTTTGGCAAAAGGTGTATGTGTTGCGTTCCTTTGCGCTCTTTTGCGGCAATGAACCCGTTTTCTGTCAACTCACCACGCTTCAAGGCGGCGATCATCGCGCAAGCGCGCAAGACGTGCTGCGAGGCCACTGTAGGCGGTTGGACTCAGGGCGCGTAGTTCGGCTTTAACCTCTGTAGCAATGTCTAGCGCTTCGATGAATTGGTGCAAAAGCTCAAGGCTCAACTCGCGCCCACGGGTCAACGTCTTGAGCAACTCGTAGGGTTCGGCAACTCCCTCACGCCGTAGGATGGTCTGCACCGCCTCGGCCAAGACCTCTGGGTGGGCCACGAGCTCGGCGTATAGCCGTTCGCTGCGTACCGCAATCTTGCCCAAGCCGCGCAGGGTGCGCTGGTAGCCCAAGAGTGTGTAGCCAAAGGCGACCCCCAGGTTGCGTAGCACCGTGCTATCCGAGAGATCACGTTGCAGCCGCGAGATGGGCAACTTGCGGCTAAAATGCTCAAGCAGGGCCACCGCAAGGCCCAAGTTGCCTTCGGCATTCTCAAAGTCAATCGGATTAACCTTGTGGGGCATGGTTGACGAACCAACTTCGCCGGGGCGTGGCGCTTGGCTGAGGTAGCCATCACTGATGTAACGCCACAGATCCTGACAGAGATCAAGCAGAATGCTGTTGGCGCGTTTCAGCGCATCACAGAGCGTGGCAAGGCTGTCGTGCGGTTCAATCTGGGTTGTGAGCAGCACCGGATCGAGATCGAGCGAACGCACAAAAGCCCGCGAGAAGGTAATCCAATCCACTTCAGGTAGCGCGGCCACCTGCGCCGCAAAGGTGCCAGTAGCTCCATTGAGCTTGCCGGTCAGACGCACCTCCAAGATAGCCTCGTTAGCCCGGCGTAGGCGCATGAAGAAGACATTTAGCTCCTTACCAAAGGTAGTGGGAGTCGCTGCTTGGCCATGGGTACGGGCCAGCATGGCGCTCTCTGCCTCAGCATCGGCCAGTTCGCGCAATCGTTCGAGGATGTGCGCCAAAGCGGGCAGCAGCACCTGATCACGGGCCTCACGCACCAACAGCCCATAGGCCAGATTGTTCACATCCTCCGAGGTAAGCGCAAAATGAACCGCCTCTTTCCACGCCCCCATCCCAAGGCGATCAAGTTGCTCACGCAGCCAATATTCAACCGCCTTCACGTCATGGTTGACCTTACGATCCCATGCGGCAATCGCCAGCGCATCGTCATCGCTAAACTGGCGATAGAGCGCCCGCAGAGCCGCCTGCTGGTTGGGATCAAACGCAGGCACAAACTCTACTTTTTGAGCACGCGACAAAAAAATGAGATATTCGATCTCAACCTGCACCCGATAGCGAAAGAGGGCCGCCTCACTAAAATAACTGGCTAACGGGGCCAGATCGGCGCGATAGCGCCCGTCCAAAGGCGCAATTGCGCCAAGTCTCTGCATTGTGTCGGACATTAGGTTTCCATATATCTTTTGGGTGTGATCAACATGTGCCGGGTCGGGAGCGCGAGGGAACTAGGTTCCCTCGGCCCCTCGGGGCGGGAGCGCGAGGGAACCTAGTTCCCTCGGCCCCTCAGGGCGGGTGCCCGAGGGAACCTAGTTCCCTCGGCCCCTCAGGGCGGGTGCCCCAGGAAACCCGGTTCCCTCGAACCCTCAGGGCGGGTGCCCGAGGGAACCCGGTTCCCTCGAACCCTCAGGGCGGGTGCCCCAGGAAACCCGGTTCCCTCAGGGCGGGCGCCCCAGGAAACTCGGTTCCCTCAGGGCGGGTGCCCGAGGGAACCCGGTTCCCTCGAACCCTCAGGGCGAGAGCGCGAGGGAACCCGGTTCCCTCAGGGCGAGAGCGCGAGGGAACCCGGTTCCCTCGCATCCTCCCGCCGTTAGGCGTAGTTATGAACAGGAGCGAAGCGTAAAAATCGTCGCTTCGGGCGGACAGCCAAAGCGCAGCGGCATCCCACCAATCCCACGGCTGACATAGAGTTGCATCGGGCCAACCTGGAAGTGGCCAAGCGCATAGCGCCAGCCGTGGCGCGGCAGACAAAAGGCCCCAAGGCCGGGTAGGTGTAGGTGCCCACCATGGGTGTGCCCGGAAAATTGTAACTGGATGCCATGACGGCTCGCCTCATCGGCATAATCGGGGCAGTGGGCCAACAGCAGGCGGAATGGGTCGCGTGGCGCACCAGCCAAGGCGGCATGCAGATCAGGCGTTCCGTCCCAGAGGTCGTCTAAACCGACCACAAGTAACTCTGCATCATCTACCTTGAGTAGCTGATACTCGTTGATCAAAAGACGAATCCCCGCTGCCCCCAACGTCTGCTGGATGGTCTCAATGCCCTCCCAGTAGTCGTGATTGCCGGGAACCGCAAAGCAGCCGAGTGGTGCAGTGGGTAGTTCGCGGAGTACCACAGGCAATTGGGGGATGGCGTGTTCATAGCTCACAAAATCGCCGGTGAGAACCAGCAGATCGGGGCGCTGTAATGCCATCTGGCGAGCGGCCCAGAGGCTATTCTCTAGGGTATAGCGCATGCCCAGATGCATATCGCTGATCTGGCCGATCCGTAGCCCTTCAAGGGCTGGTGGGAGATCGGGGATGTGGAGCGTGAGTTCTACAAAACGCGGTTGGCGCGGCTCGTGGAAGAAGGCATAGGCTAAACCAATGCCACACGCTGCGCCAAAGGCAGCAGCGGCGGGCATGCCCCCCTTGGCAACTCCCACACTTGCGAGCAGCCCGCCGACAGCAGCAGCGAGCAGCCAGCGCTGCGAATAGCGTACTTTCCCAGGGGTCGGGTCGAGCCGGAAGCCTTTCCGGCGACGTTTGAGCTTACGCTCGGTGGTGGTCATTGTAATGGAGTACTTCCTTATTCCTTTGTGGATGTGACTGGCATCAGGGCGAAGGCCCGTTCGCATGACGTTTAGGGCTGTCGCCCTGAAACCCGCTTTGGGACTACACCCCAAACCCTGTTTTTTGTTGCGTGTTGGCGGCGAAGCCGCCAACACGCAACAAAAAGAGTTTTTTTGGGGGAGACTTCGCCGCCCCACTCTTACTAGGGCTACCTATGATTGTACCATGTGAACGAGTGCCCGTAGCTCTGCCGCAAACTGGCGTGCGCCACCCTGCGCCGGGTGGCGTACCTTCACATGGGCAATTGCCAGACGACTCAGGGATTGCGCGGCGACATTGCCCATGGCTGCGACTGGCACTGCGGGGAAGAGCGCCAAAAATTGTTGCAGTAGGGGCAAGCCTTGCGCCAACTCAGCGGCACGCGGGGGCCGATTGCTCTGCGGCTTGTCGGGGCGATGAGGGTGCAACGGGTAGGCATTCCAACCCGCCACAAAGCAGTTGAGCGCCACCAGTTCACGGTAGACCAGGGTGGCGGTCTGTTCGGCGCTGATCCGTCCATCGTCGGTGGCCAGCGCAAAGCCCCGTTCGCGCCCAAACTGGCCCAAGCTGGGCAAGCCAGCCAAGAGCAGGCGTTCACTTGTAAAGGGCACTCCTGTACGTAGCGCCCCATTGTAGCCCGGCGCTTCACCAATCAGCAACAGGTTCGGCCCGCGTTCTCGTGCCAGCGCCAGGGCCAAACGTAGATTGGCGCGCCGCACCACATTACCTGACGGCCCCTCAAGGGCATACATATTGACCGTAGCGGGTGGAGCGGGCAACTCCGCCACGCTTGCAACGAGGGTTTCGGGGTTGGGTTGTGGCATTGGATTTGGTATACTACAGTAATTCATGTTTTTAGGGGTGGTTTCCGGGTACTTTACCGTTTGGCGGCATGCAGCGCATCCTGATGCCGCAAACCTATTTTCTATCTTCTCGTTGCTGTCTCCTACCCTTACGAGGTGCCCCAATGGAGCGTCTACTCGTTTGTCTTGGCGAAATTCTCTTCGATTTCTTGCCCATTGAGCGCGATCAGGAACCGAATAGTTTTCGTTTGCAGCCTGGTGGTGGGCCATTCAACGTCGCGGTTGGGTTAGCGCGTCTGGGCCAACCCACGGCTTTTGTGGGCAAAGTTGGGGCCGACTACTTTGGGCGTCGTTTGCGCCGCAGTGTGCGTGCCGAGGGCATTGATGATCGCTGGCTGCGTAGTGCGGCTGCCCCTACCACACTGGCCTTTGTTGCTATTGAAGATGGCGAGCCGGTCTTTAGTTTCTATGGGGCCGGTGCTGCCGACACGTTACTCGAAGCGGATGAACTACCGGCTGAATTCTTTGAACGCACGGGATTATTTCACTTTGGCGGCATCAGCCTCTTGCACGGCACGACGCCTGCGGCGGCCCTGGCTGCTGCCGAAGGGTTACGCGGACGCGCCTTGGTTTCACTCGATATCAACGTGCGCCCGCTGCTGATCAGCGATGAGGCGGCCTACCGGGCCACCGTGCAGCGTGCGATTGCCGCGTGCGACCTACTGAAGCTCAGTGTGGCTGATGTGGCATGGTTGGCGCCAGGTGTGAACCCGAACGACTACGCGCTGGCCCAACTTGCCCAGGGTCCCACGCTGATCGCGTTGACGCAGGGTGATGCGGGGGTGAGCAGTTTGCGCTACCTCAATGGGCAGCTTGAGCGCCTTGAGCAGCCAAGCTTCAAGGTGGAAGTTGCCGATACCGTTGGTGCAGGCGACGCCTTCACCGCTGGGCTCCTGGATGCCCTCGCCAACCACGCTATCTTTGAGCGGACTGCCTTAGCAACCATGCCCACTGCCGACCTACGTGCGGCCCTGCGCCAAGGGGCTGCTACGGCTGCCCTCACCTGCACCCGCCCAGGGGCCGATCCGCCCAAGCGCGCTGAGTTATACCATTTACGATTGTAGATTGCAGATTGCAGATTGCAGATTGCCGAACATGGCGTCCCAATGGGTGTTAGCGTTCTTGATAATGTGGCATGTTCAAGGGTAATTGGTATTAGTCCGTTATCTCACGTAAGGGAAGGTTTCAGAAACACGCTTTCAGCGTTACCATCGTAGTGCCGACGTTAGAGGCTGTCTGAAAAGTCTATGAACTGGCGTTGGAGTGCCGGCTTTAGCCGGCTAAAGCCGGCACTCCAACGTATGCCACGTAGCATG
>NZ_NQWI01000224.1 GCF_002532535.1 Candidatus Viridilinea mediisalina | reverse complement strand
TGGAGATTGGAGATTGGAGATTGGAGATTGGAGATTGGAGATTGGAGATTGCCGAACATGGCGTCCCAATGGGCTTTTGCGTTCTTGATGATGCGGCATGTTCAAGGGTGATTGATAGAACACGGGGGCTGATTGATGTCTATGACCGCTTGTAGTTTTTTGAACATCCGTGCTAAAATAAGGCGGAAACGACCAAAACTTGTCGGTAAGGGGCGGCGAGGGAACCTAGTCCCCTCATCTGTATAGGGCGTAGCTCCAAAATACGTTCCAACAGTCGTTAATGAATCACTAAGTAAGGTGACGTTATGGGCAGCAGATATTTAGATATGGTACGGGGACAGCGCCAACGGGGCGGGGGTTGGCAGTTTAGTGCGAAGTCGCTGCTCGCGATCTTGGCTATTGTGGCCATGATCGGTTCCGCTGTCTATTGGTGGGGGGTTCAGAGTCAATTAACCGATAATTACGTTGTAGCAATTGCATTCACCGCAATTCTTGTGCTGGCACCACCTTCATTAACCTCATTCCTGATCCCTTGGTCGCCAGGTGGGATGTTATTGCAAAAGATTAACGCAAAAACCTGGGGGTATGCGGTTATTATTGGTGCCTCACTCTATTTATTGTATTATTCCTTTGAAATACAATATTCTTGGTGGGCTTCACAGCCAACCGTTGCGAGTACAGGATTGGTGTTACAACAAGTTATTATTGGTATTATTGGTTTTATTTTGATTCCAGCCCTGCTTTGGACCCCAGTCACGAGTGAGGAACTGGTCGAACAGGTACGCCAAGCCCATTTGGTGCGGCGCTACGAATTGCAGACTCAGGCCGATATTGCTATTTTGCGTGCAACATTGCTACGAGCGCAAGAAAAAGCCCTCATTGGTTTTGCGAATCTCACGATCGAAGAGAAAGAAGAGCTCGCCGGAGTTATGCGCGGCCTGGTGAAAGGCATTGATCATACCCTTCGTGATATTGGAGATAGTGTCAAAACCGTGAGTGGTGCAACCGTGCCCTTTTCAAGCCTTGATGATAATGAAGATATTCGTGGCTATCTTGATTATATAAGCGATAGCCTGACCGATAATGCGCTCCTGCCTCAACGTGCTGGTCAAGAAACTCACGGTACAACCACTGGCCAGTATATTGCTGGCCAGCAGTATGACGATGAGTACTACGAAGATCCGCGCTACGATCAGCGACGACGTTATGACAGGCAGCGGTGAGGTGTCGCCATGCAAGGCTACCGCTTTAGCAGCAATGGTCGCCTCCCTGAACGAGATATGCTTGATCTTGCCGATCTGCTGGCGCTCCAAATTCACACCAGCCTTGGGCAACGAGTCTATATGCTACCACGTAGTGATGTGTTTACCCTGATTTTGCCCTACATTGACGATCTGAGTGAGGAGGATCAGCACGATCTCTCGTGGATGGTCTGGCACCTCTTTCAGGATGCGCGCGAGATGGATGGGTGAGGAGCTTTCCGTTATAGAGTTTTTGAAGAGATACAGAGATGTTCACCACAGAGACACCGAGAACACAGAGAGATGCAAACCTATTTTCTATTTTCTCGTTTCTGTATCCTTCCACAGAGACACCGAGAACACAGAGAGATGCAAACCTATTTTCTATTTTCTCGTTTCTGTATCCTTCCATCCTTCCCTCCTAGAGGAGATCATGCCCCAGCCTGTACGTATAGGGGTTTTTGGTGGCACGTTTGATCCCATCCACTTTGGGCACCTTGCAATCGCTGAGGAAGCGCGTCTTGCCTTGGGTTTGAGCCAGGTGCGCTTTGTGCCAGCGGCCCGTCAGCCCCTCAAGGGCCGCGTGATGGCTAGTGGGGAACAACGGCTGACAATGGTGCGGCTGGCTTGCCAAGATAACCCGGCCTTCCATGTGGATGAATGTGAATTGCGGCGCCCGCCGCCTTCCTATACCAGTGTGACCCTCGCGAGCCTGCGGGCGGAGTATGGCCCGGCGGTGCAACTCTGGTTTATTCTGGGTGCCGATGCCGCCCGTGAGTTGCCGCGTTGGCATCAGGTTGAGGCGCTGCTTCGCCATACTCACCTTGCCATTGTGGCCCGTCCGCATCAACATGTTGATCTTGCTGCGCTGCAACAAACCCTGCCGCTCCAGCCTGATCAGGTGGTGCTGCTGAGTGGCCCTCAGCTTGCGATTGCCAGTAGCCAATTGCGCCAACGCTTGGCCCAGGGCTTGCCTGTGCGCTACCAACTGCCCGAAGCGGTGCGTAGCTTCATTGAGGCCGAGCAGCTCTATCAGCAGCACGAGGAGGCCCATGACTGATTCTGCCGAGCAAGTACTGCTGACAACGGCGCATGCGTGGGGTCTGCAGCTCGATGCGATCCAGTTGGCCCAGTTTGCCGACTATGCAGCCGAGTTGGTGCGCTGGAATGCGCAGACGAACCTTACTGCGATCACTGAGCGTGAGGCGATCTATGTGCGCCACTTTCTCGATTCGCTGGCCTTGGCGACCCAGTTTGACAGCGCGGCCCCCACGTTGGTTGATCTCGGTAGTGGTGCTGGCTTTCCTGGTATCCCGCTCAAGCTGCTCTACCCCAACGTGGAGTTGTTGCTTGTCGAATCGGTAGGTAAAAAGACCGCTTTCCTACAGCATATTGTGAACCACTTGGGCCTCAGTGGTGTGCGTATCCATACTGGGCGGGCCGAAAGCTTGGGCCACGATCCCCACGAGCGCGAACGCCATAGCCTCGTTACGGCGCGGGCTGTTGCCGATCTGCGCGTCTTGGCGGAATATGGCCTCCCGCTCTTGCGCCTCGGTGGGCTGCTGCTGGCACCCAAAGGTAGCGATGCGGCGAACGAAGCCGCCGCCGCTGCCCCAGCCCTCGCCAAACTCGGCGGACGCCTGCGTACCATCGCCCCCGTAGCACTCCCCGGTCTGCCTGAACGCACGCTTGTCGTAATTGAGAAACTCGCCCCAACCGATCCACGCTACCCGCGCTCGGTTGGTATGCCGGCGCGTCGTCCACTCTGAGATTGGAGATTGGAGATTGGAGATTGGAGATTGGAGATTGGAGATTGGAGATTGGAGATTGGAGATTGGAGATT
>NZ_NQWI01000333.1 GCF_002532535.1 Candidatus Viridilinea mediisalina | reverse complement strand
AAACTGTGGGCACTCGATGCGCAGATGCTGGAAGCGAGCGCCAACCCCATCGCCACGATCACGCTGATCCACCGCGACGCCCAAGCGACGCGCCACGACCCGGAGGAGCGCATGCGGCGCAAGATCGCCCGCTTTCGCGCCTGTCTGCGCCAAGGCTACTCCGCTGAGGATCTGCGCCACCTCTATCGCTTGTTGGATCAACTCATGCGTTTGCCGCCTAGCATTGATGAGCCAGTACGTGCTACAATGCGTCAAATTGAACAGGAGGAGCGTGGTATGACACCCTTTGTGACGAGTATCGAACGGCTTGCCCGTGCCGAAGCCAAGCACGAGATGGTACTACGACTGCTCAAGCGCAAATTGGGCATGTTGAACGAATCATCAGAGGCGCAGGTCGCGGCGTTGGAAGCCACCCAGTTAGATGCACTCAGCGAGGCACTGCTCAGCTTCACGGCCCAGGCGCATCTTGAGGCGTGGCTGTGGGGGCAGCGCGAGGGGTGGGATGTGGCTGCTCCTGAGACGTCTGCCTATGTCCA
>NZ_NQWI01000332.1 GCF_002532535.1 Candidatus Viridilinea mediisalina | reverse complement strand
GCGACACGGTGCGCGTCTTCGACAACTTGAGCACCGGCTACCGCGTCAACCTCGCCGCCGTGCAGGATCAGATCGAGCTACTTGAGGGCGACCTGCGCGATGGTGACGCCGTGGCGCGGGCGGTCGCCGGGGTTGAGTTGGTTTTCCACCAGGGCGCACTCCCCTCCGTGCCGCGCTCGGTTGCCGACCCGTTGACGAGCCACGAGGTCAATAGTAGTGGTACACTACGCCTGCTACTGGCCGCCCGTGACGCGGGCGTGCGGCGGATGGTCGAAGCATTGCTTTCCCCCGCTGGCTTCGACAGGCTCAGCCAGCGGAGCGAAGCGATCTATTCACCACCTCAACCATGACCGATCTTACCAAACCCCACGATAAGTTCTTCAAGGCCACCTTTAGCCAACCCGGAGCGGTGGCACGCTTTCTGCGCGAGTTTCTGCCCGCTGAGGTGACGGCGCTCTTTGATCTGGCGCACATCCAGCCGGTCAAGGATTCGTTCGTTGATGCTACCCTGCACGAGCACTTCTCCGATCTGCTCTT
>NZ_NQWI01000223.1 GCF_002532535.1 Candidatus Viridilinea mediisalina | reverse complement strand
GGCTATCGGCTATCAACTATCGGCTATCAACTATCGGCTATCAACTATCGGCTATCGGCTATCGGCTATCGGCTATCGGCTATCAACACTGCCGGGCAAACCGCAATCCCACGTTACGATCGAAGTTGTCGGGCGGGTTATGAAGACGGTAGGCCGCACGCAGGGAGAGCGATTGATCGTCCCACGAACCCCCGCGCAGGGTAAAGCGTTTTTCCGCCGGATCGCGGCTATCCTCGCGGCCATCATCAGGATCGTAGGGGTAAGAACGATACTCGCTGCGTGTCCACTCCCAGACGTTGCCCGCGAGATCGAGGATGCCCTCTGGGGTGGCGCCGAGCGGGAAACAACCCACTGCGCTGGTGCCATTGTGAGTTCCAGCAAAATTGGCCCGCTCACCATCGGGCGTTTCTTCTCCCCACGGGTAGGGGCGGCGCAGCACGCCCCGCGCCGCGTACTCCCATTCGGCTTCGCTGGGCAAGCGGTAGATGTAACCATCACGCAGATGTTGGGTGAGCCACGCGCAGAAGGCGCTCGCCTCGTACCAACTGATGCCCACCAGCGGATGGTTGGGGCGCGCCTTGCCGAAGCGCGGGTTGGTCCACCATGCTGGCTGCTGCTTCTGGTTGCGCCGCTGCCAATCTGTCAGCCCATCCGTCGCTTGATCATTACGACGCAGCCAAGCCCGCCCTGCCGCATCCCACCAGGGCTGGGTCGGATCGTAGCCGCCCGCTTCGATGAACAGTTGGTACTGCGCGTTGGTAACCGGGTAGCGGGCCAGGGCAAAGGGGCGCAGCAGCACGGGTTGATCATTCACTTCATCCTGGGGCCAATCACGGGCACGTTTCGCTGTCGCTTTATCCCCCTGCTTTAGAAAATAGGCTTCGTAGGCTTTGCCTGCCGCCGTCGCTTCAGCCGCGCTACTGCCAAGCACAAAACTGCCACCCGCAAACTCGACCATCGGCGGTGGCAGGGTGCAGACGCCGAGGCGCGGGTCGCCAACTACGGCAAGTACCGCACCGCTCTGCACGCGGGCAGCGGCGGGTACTGCGGTCGCAGGCTGCTGTTCTAGCATGGTCAGCGCCTCGTGTTGGATGCGCGCCGTAAGTGGCCCTTGGCCCTTAAACTTCTCCAACTCAGTCAGTGCAGCGGCGGCGAGGGTTAAGGCATTGGCCCGTTCGTTTGGCGTTCGCCCCCGTTCGATCAACTGGCCCAAAAAGCGCCAGCAGCGCTCTTGGCTCAGGTGGCCCGCACAGAGCAGGATCACCTCGCGCCACCAACTCTCGGTGTAACGGTCGAGCAACTCCGCCCAGCGGTCACTCTCAGCAATGAAGCGGGCGGCCAAGAACTCCTGGAACGAAAGGTGGCTAAAGCGAAAGCGATCCGGCTCACGTTCGTCCAACAACCCGATATGCACCGGCAACTCCGCCACAAAGGCCCGTGCCGCCTCCTCCGCATCGGGTACGCGCCGCTCGAGGTAGGCCGCCGCTGCACGCACCAACTCGTTGCGGCTCAGAAAGACCCCCTCTTCGCCACGCAAGTGCATGGCGTAGGCGACCGCCGCGAGGAGTTCCCGCTTGGGGTCGAGGCCCATCTTCAACTCCGGGCGACCACTGTAGTTGACCCGCCGCTGGCCGGCGCGATCGGCCTTGCCCCGCCCGCCGCGCAAGAGCACCTCGATACACTCCTCATAGAGCGCCGCCCGATCTTCGGGCAGGACATAGTTGTTGTAGAAGATGACCGCTACCACCGTCAGCAGCAGCGGGTTGGTGGCGAGATCGCGCACGCGCTCATTCAGCTTCAGCGCCTCCCAAAGATCGTCGGCATAACATTGGGCTGCCCGCTCCAGATCGTCATCACGCAAGCCATGAAGCAGGCGGTGGAGACTGCGGCTCCAGTTGGCAATGAAGCGCTGCTGCTGCGCCGTGCTCAGATCGGCAACCGTACAGATGCGGAAGCCAGCGCCAATCTGCGCGTCACCCTGGTAGGCGGCAACGCGAGCAGTCACGACATAGCGGCAATGCGGGTAGCGCGTAGCCACACTACGCACCACCGCACTCACAAACTCACGATCCTCGCGGCTCACCACCTCATCGAGGCCATCAAGCAGGAGCAGCGCCCGTCCCGTTTCAACCAAGCGCGAAAAGAAGTCAGCAGGCAACTCAAGGGCAAAGCGTCGGTAGTAAGCCGCCAAACAGTCAAGCAGCAATTGGGAATTGGCACCCATCGCCTCGCGCCCACTACACTCGTGCTCACTCACAAAGCCCCCAAGTTCACGCAATGGCAGCAGCAGCGGGACCGGCGGCGCACCATGATGCTCATCAGCCAAGCCGAGCGCAGTCAACAGCGCAGCATCATCGCGGGCCAGCACCTCCGCCAAACGCACAGCGGTATAGTGCAGCAGCGTGGTCTTCCCGCTGCCGGGCGCACCAACGACCGCCAAACGCGCATGGCGCAGAGCGGTTGTCCAATCCACCGCCTCACTGCGACCAGCACCCGCTTCATCTTCAACCGGCTCACGCGGACCAACGAAACGCTTACGCACCTGCTCAAAAAAGCCCCGCAACCCACCGCGCCCCATCAGCGCATCGGGCGGCGGCTCGTGGAGGCTAAGCGAAACATAGATCTCACTCAGCGGCATATCCATCGGGCGATCATCAATCCCGCGCAGATCAAGACTCGCGTGGGTTGCATAGAGATGCTTCAGGTAACGGCGCAGCGCCGCACCGTAATCAGCCTGGGGCGCAGCGGGGGCCTGTTGGTAGAGGTGGATCACCTCGGCGATATAGTTACCACGAGCCTCGCCGGTGAAAAGGGTCATATCGCCGCGCACATCACCCGCCACCGCCGCACCAACCGTGGCATGGCCACCAACCTGCTGCGTCGGTGGCGGCGTTGGTGCAACGGCAGACCCCAGCAGCGCATCCACCGCCGCAGCGCCATAGGTAGTACGCAGGCGCTCAAGTTTTTGGGCGTATTCGTCGTCATCTAGGAGATCGGCAGCGTGTAAGCTCCGAAGTTGCTCCAGCCTAATGGCAAGTTCGTTATTCATAGCCGATAGCCGATAGCCGATAGCCGATAGCCGATAGCCGATAGCCGATAGCCGATAGCCGATAGCCGATAGCCG
>NZ_NQWI01000222.1 GCF_002532535.1 Candidatus Viridilinea mediisalina | reverse complement strand
CTTCGCCCTCCCCGAACCCCTCCCACGATCCTGGAGGTTCCAGCAACATTATCTGAAAGACTATAGCATCAATCAGCGCACGATCACTGGGAGAAACACATGGCTGAGGTCTTCAGATGAACGTGGTGTGAGACCAAGATGGAGATCAGTCACTTCGGGTGGGACGCCAACCAGTGGACTGACGCGGCTCTGGTAGCCCGGTGCTGAAACTTGAATGTACCAGCAACCAGTGACCACATCCCAACCGTAGCGCCCTTCATTGTTGGTAATCTGGGGATTCTGGGCAGGCCGGATCTGCGGCGGATCAAGATCGGGTTGTAGCCGCTCATCATTTGCCCCTGGCACATGGTCGGCTACTCCGCTCCAGGGTTCACGCTCATCCCTTGCGGCTGGGCGTGTCTCCACTGTGAGGCAACCTGTGCCCACCTCTGCACCAGGAACACGATAGAGTGTTACTGTCGCACCTGTGAGCGGATTACCTGTTGCGGCATCAAAGATAATACCGCTAGGATCGTAGAACTGAACTTGTCCAACTTCATTCTCAATTGGCTGCTCGGTATCACCACTGCATGTCACGACAATATGAATTGCCGCATTGGCCAACTGGTTCGCTGGAATGGTCACGGCGTAGGTTCCGCTCGCGGGCGGCGTCTCTTGCATCGCATAGGAATAGCCATTGTGCAGCAGGACGACGCTCGTGGGTTCACCGCCAGGCGGTGTGGGGCAGGTGGCTTGCGTTGTGAACAGTACGCCACGGGTATTCCCACGCGGCAACGAGATGGTCGGCCTACCTGTCGCGGGATCAACCGTCACGCTCCCCCCTTCAGTGGTAGCACTCGGGTTGCGTGCAGCCGTTGGCGGCGGAATAACCACCGGAGCGGCATTGAGGGCTGGCAAGGCAGCAATGAGATTGCCATCGCGCTGAAGCGTAGCATAGGCACTATTCCTATAGGTGCCGGAACTCAGGTTAGGCGAAATTGCAACCTGAAAACGCAACTCAATAAAACTCTGGCCAGGTAGTGTGAAGGGGCCAGCCCAGCGCAACTGTTGGGCAGAATTCTGTTCGGTAATCTGCGGATCACTGGTCGTCAGCAGGGCCGTGCTACCCGTCTGATAGCGAAAACCTGCCGGAAGTTGATCCACTATCTCAGTTACCGTAACGCTACTTGCCTGCGGATTGGTCAGACGCAGCGTATAGGTCAGATCTTCACCAGCATTGATCAGTGTGCGATCAGCACGCTTCTGCACAAAGACCTCTTGCTCTAGGGCAGCTAGTCTCTGGTAGGCTGCCGTTAGCTCTTGGGCTGTGCGCGTGGTTGCCGAAATCCGCAACCCCTCAATTACGCCTACGAGCTGCTCGCGCCGTCCGGTGTTGACATCATCACGGAAGAAGAGCGCCTGTTGTGGGGGAGCAGTGAACGAAGCATTCGTTGTGCCGATCAGCGCTCCTTGGAAATAGACCTCAATCTGGTTGGCCGCCGTCGAGACGATAGCCAAATAGTGGCGCTGGTTTGGCAACAACTGGTTACTGCCAATGGTTGGATGCGGATAGGCTTGAAAGCCCTGACTTCTATAGTACCAGCCAGCATCTGCTGTGTCACTGAAACCGAAGAGCTTGCGCCAGTTTTGCGTCTCTTCGGGGGTAAGCACCATCTCGATGGTGTAGGGATGGGCAAGAAGATTGGCATACGCACTCCAATCAATGCCATTGGATGCCGCTTGCCCAACGAGCAGACCTTGCCCAAAGCGACTAGAGACAAACTCGCCACCAATGAGGGTGGCATGGCGTTGATTGCCACTCACATCCTCAACGTGGCCATTGAAGGTAAAACGGGCCAAGACATGGGTGTCGTCGGGAGGAAAGACAGATGGGGAGGATGCATTGGGCGCTGAATGGGCCGTCGTCGTCTGTTCAATCCGCATAAATCCAAGGACGCTACCAGCAAGTAGCAAGACGATCAGCAACCACATGATCGGTCTACGTTGAACTACCTGAGTGCTACTCATCGCTCAATCCTTTCACGTTATGGGCTGTGTGCTACTGTTCCTAGAACCTCCAGAATCGTGGGAGGGGTGTTCGGGGAGGGCGAAGCCCTCCCTATCAATGCTCAATCGAGCCATCGGCAGCGGCCATTGCAAAGAGCGCCCCAGCAGTAGTGATGTAGTGATACGTAGAGTATACCCCATGTCAATGCACTCTGACATGACTCCTTAATATGCAGAGGGTGTGGCGTATATGTTTGTGGGATGACCTCAACCCGTTCATTGCATCTTGGTCGAAGCCATCCATGCATGGAACGGAACATGCACGCAGCGCACCATAGGCCAATGTAGGGGCGTAGCAGCGGCCACCCCCAGGGATCACCGCGCAGGAGGGAATGTATGGGCCGCTGCTACGCCCTCTCCGGCAGCGATCGCCAATCCATCGTATGCGTAGCGGGTGATACCAAATCCGATAGCCGATAGCCGATAGCTGAAAGCCGAGCATGGCATCTCAATGCGCTAGATTGTCATTGGGCATGCGGCATGCTCAATGGTAATTGGTATGACATGGGATGGGGTGTTACCGCAGCATGCATGGAACACGCCCGCATCCTGTCGCAGCGCAATGGCACCACCGTGGCATGGCATCGTGAGGGCGCAACGCCGACGGAGAGGGCGTAGCAGCGACCTTTGGCTCGCGGTAGCGGCATGATTCCTTGGGTGGCCGCTGCTACGCCCCTACATTGGGAGAACATGGGTTGTTCGTCCAACCAAGAGGTGGGCGGTCACTAAGAGATCGGTGCAAAACGTTACGTCACAACCTTATACCAATTGCGATTGAATTGTCCGCGTTATCGTCATGCTGAGCGCAGCGAAGCATCTCTTTTCGAATGATGAGAGACCCTTCGCTGCGCTCCTGAGAAACAAACGCGGTGCGGCGGCGCGGTGGCTGAGCCCTGAGCTTGTCGAAGGGTCGAAGCCCCGCGCCGCCGCACCGCGCCCCTCCGCTGGCTTCGACAAGCTCAGCCAACGTAGGGGCGCGGCCCTCCGCTGGCTTCGACAAGCTCAGCCAACGTA
>NZ_NQWI01000221.1 GCF_002532535.1 Candidatus Viridilinea mediisalina | reverse complement strand
GATTGTAGATTGCCGAACATGGCGTCCCAATGGGCTTTCGCGTTCTTGATAATGCGGCATGTTCAAGGGTAATTGGTATAATTGGTATAACGTCTGGACAGGGTAGGGACATTTTGGTAAGCTCATCGTATCTGAAGTCGTACTAGTTGAAGGAGGTCCATTCTGGAGGAGTTGCTGGCATACACCATTCTCGACAACCCAGTTGGACGCTGGCTGTTTGCACTGATTGTCAGCCTCGTGGTCATGATCGTTGTCAGCTTGTGGCGCTGGGTGATTACCCACCGTTTGCGCCCGGTTGCGTTGAACTCCAACATCTTTGCCAGCCATGCCATTGTCGCCATTGCGAAACAGACGAAGGGCTGGATTGTGCTGCTGTTGGCGCTCTATGCTGGCAGCCTGTGGATCGAGATGAGTCCTAATCTACGCATCTGGACACGCTCATTCGGCACGATCCTGATGCTTATTCAGTTGGGCATCTGGGGCAATGCACTGATTGCCAACTGGATTGAACATTATAGCAGCCAAGCGGGCGACACCAATGCTGCGGGGGTTGGCACGGCGCGGCTGCTGACCTTTATTGGTCGCTTGGTACTCTATTCGGTTGTCACACTGCTCATTCTCGACAATGTGCCTGGGGTGCAGATCACACCGCTGTTGGCCAGTCTGGGGGTTGGCGGCATCGCGGTTGCCCTTGCGGTACAGAATATTTTGGCCGATCTCTTTGCTTCGCTCTCGATTGCACTCGATAAGCCCTTCATCATTGGTGATTTTATCATTGTTGGCAGTGAGATGGGAACAGTGGAGCAGATCGGCCTCAAAACGACACGCCTACGCAGTCTCTCAGGCGAGCAACTGATCTTTTCCAACAACGATCTGCTCAACAGCCGCATTCGCAACTTCAAGCGCATGCATGAGCGACGGATTGTCTTTGATGTGGGCGTCCTCTACGAGACCGATGCGGAGCTATTGCGTGCCATTCCGGGCATCTTGCGCGAAGCGGTTGAGGCGCAGGAGCAGACCCGCTTTGATCGCGCTCATCTAGCCCGTTTCGACTCCTCAGCCATCAGCTTCGAGGTGGTCTATTTTGTACTATCGCCCGACTTTAACCTTTACATGGACATTCAGCAGGCGATCAATTTTGTGATTGTTGATCGTTTCCGGGCCGAGGGGATTGTCTTTGCCTACCCAACACAGCAGATTTACCTGAATGGCTCGTTGGCGTTGGAGCGTCATTCGCGTTAGCTTGCGTTGTTTTGGGGAGGCTTCGCCTCCCCAAGCCCCTCGGCAAGGGCTGAACGTAACGTGTAGGGCACAGCCCCTCAGCGCCAGCCTTGGGCGCGGAGGTACTCGCTACCCAAGAGTCCGAGCAGTACCTCGTAGGGCGTACCGGCATGCCTGGGGTGGTATTCGAAGCGGTTGCGCTCGAAGTATTGGACGAGGTAGCTGTTGCCGTCGGCTTGGTTGACTTCGTAGAAGGGGGCGCTGATCGGGTAGCCATAGATCGGCAAACCTCCATTGCTGCGCCAGAAGTTCACAAATTCAGCCGCCATGCTGAAGCCTGTCTCAGGGAAGTAGACATCGCCCGGTATTCCGCTTGGCCCCGTTGGTTGGAAGGGCGCTTCAGCTTTGCGTTCGGCAGTGACCCAGTGGCCCAAGAGTCCTAACAAGACTTCATACGGCGTCCCGGCATGTTCGGGATGGTACTCGAAGCGTGCCCGTTCAAAATATTGTACGGTGTAGGTACGTCCATCCTCGCTATTGACCTCAGGGAACTCCTCGGTCAAGGGGTAGCCGAAGCGCATCAGGCCACCGTTGCGCTCCCAATAGGTGCGGAAGGTGCCACGCAGGGTGTGGCCGGTCTCGGGGAAGTAGCGCACGCCCACAAGCCCCGGATCGGGCACGGGTTGGGCGGGGTTGCCTGCGGCGGGAGTCTGTGGGCCATAGCCAAAGCTGAGGATCAGACCCTGAGTGCCAACTACAAGGGCGTGGTTGGCGCTCGGCATCACGACGCTCTTGGGGATGGCGTTGCTGCGGGCGAGGGGCCGTTCGTAGTGCCACGTCCCATCACGGTAGCGCAGGGCAACTACATCGGCACTAAAATCATTGTCGGGCGTTTGGTAGCGCCGCTGGCCGAGCGCCAGACCTGTATTGGCATTGAACATATAGAGCGCAGTGAGCATGTTGCTATCGAAGGCACCCACCGGTGGGGCTAGGCTATCAATTGGGGCGCGCTGCGGGAAGGCGTTCTGCCAGCCGCTCGCGTCGCGGAAGGCGATGCGCCCTTTGGCTTGGCAGAACATGCACATTGACGGTTGGCTACCGACTAGCCAAGCATGCTGGTGATCCAATACCCGTACCCCTGTGAGGTTCAATTCGCATGTGTTACCGCCATCGCCACAGAGGGCAGGCGAAGGCTCCAAGCGCCAACCATTGCCATCAAGCCGCCAGAGGTGGCTCCCGACGGCCCAGCCAGCATTGGGCGCAAAGTGGGCCGCATTGATCCAACTCCTGCGGTTGGGCAGTTCAAGTTCCGCCTCAAACCAGCGCCCATCGGCGTAGCGCAGAGCCAGCGCACGTTCGCCGTGGGTTCCAAGAGCCCAACCGGCCTGACCATCGGCAAAGAGTGCCAAACTACGCACCTGCATCGCGGCATCACCTGGCCCTTCTTGCCGCCAATGGCCCGCCGCATCACGCCGGGCAATCAGCCCAGCCCCCCCAGCCACCACGACCCGCTCGCGGTCGAGGGCCACCAGAGCAAAGAGCGGTTGCTCAAAGCTGGCCGCTTCTTCCACATGCCAGCGTCCATCCTGGAGTTGCAGCCGGTAGACGAAGCCGCGGTTGCCATCACTATGCTGTCCGACTGCCCATGCATGATCCTCAGCAGGCACAAAGAGCGCCTCGAGCTGTATGTCGGCAGGCACGCCGGGCACGACCTCCCAGCCTTGGGTTTGGGCTTGTGCCACAGAGGTTGGGAGGAGCAGTAGGGCTATCAGTAAGAGCAGGAAGGGAAAGTGTTTCATGGTTGTGTACTCCGGGATGGTTTCAGAAGCAGAAGGGTACGTGAGGCGAAGAGGCGAAGAGGCGAAGAGGCGAAGAGGCGAAGAGGCGAAGAGGCGAGGGCTTCGCGTCCTCGCGTCCTCGCGTCCTCGCGTCCTCGCGTCCTCGCGTCCTCGCGTCCTCGC
>NZ_NQWI01000220.1 GCF_002532535.1 Candidatus Viridilinea mediisalina | reverse complement strand
GAGGACGCGAGGACGCGAGGACGCGAGGACGCGAGGACGCGAGGACGCGAGGACGCGAGGACGCGAGGACGCGAGGAGCTATGCCGTTGAGAGGCTGTCTGAAAAGTCGGTTGCTACGCGGTGGAGTGCCGGCTTTAGCCGGCTAAAGTCGGCACTCCACCGCGTGCCACGTAGTATGGTATGGCACTGATACCCTTTTCAGACAGCCGCTAAGCCTAACCAAACCTTGCGCCTTTGCGCCTTTGCGTCACACAACAGGAGCCAACCATGTCCCAAACACCAGAACCAACCCACGACCTGAACGAAGCGATCATCACCCGTGCCTGGACGGACGACACCTTCCGCGAGGCGCTGCTGCACGACCCTAAAGCGACGTTAGCGACGACGTTTGGTGCCGAACTGCCCCCAGACGTCGAACTCAAGGTGGTTGAAGAGACCGCGCTCACCCGCTACCTCGTGCTGCCCTGGCAGCGTCCGATCAGCCGTCGCACGATGCTCAAGACCATGGGCGGCCTCATGGCTTCCATTGGGCTGGCGGCATGGTTCAGCCTGACTACCGAGGTGCAGGCGCAGGCGCAGCGCGATCCCGCCTTTCGCCAAGAGTTGCTGCGCGATCCCAAAACTGCGCTCCAGCAGAGCTATGGCACGGAGGTGCCTGATTTTGTGGCGCTGCAGGCGCTCGAAGAGACCCCGACGCAGCGCTACCTGGTGCTGCCCTTCCGCTCGCGCATCAACGCGGATGAGCTGCGCGACACGGAGCTTGAGGCGGTAGCGGCGGGCGGGCGCAGTTCTGGGGGGTGCCCGCCCGCATCCCCTTGTATGCGCGGGGATGGTGGTTCAGGCAGGAACGCGGCGGTGCTACGCTGCCATTAGTTGGAGCTATACCTACCTGCTCTTGATCGTAGCATTTGTGTTGCTGCTGGTCTGGTTGCTGACCTACCCCATCGCGGCCAATTACGTCCTTGCGGGCTGGCTCTGCGGTGCGGCGCTGCTGAATAG
The DNA here is from genome assembly GCF_002532535.1 of Candidatus Viridilinea mediisalina. Classification (GTDB taxonomy): domain Bacteria; phylum Chloroflexota; class Chloroflexia; order Chloroflexales; family Chloroflexaceae; genus Viridilinea; species Viridilinea mediisalina. The sequence continues at coordinate 2,208 of NZ_NQWI01000220.1, read as the reverse complement.
TCTATGTGCGGGCATCGTAGTGCCGACGTTAGTCGGCTGAGGTCTTTGCCATCGCTGGGAAGCCGACTAACGTTGGCACTACCTATGGCGTAAACGGTAAAGTTGTCACGAACCTTGTCTAGGAGTAAACGAATGAAGCTATTCACAAGCCTTCTCGCCATGATTGGCCTGATCGTTGTCGTTGGTCTGAGTCTAGGAAGCCCTTTAGCAGAGCAAGCAGCCCCTACCCCGATGCTACGCTCTTTCACAGCGGATAGGATCGATCTTCAGAACGACACTGCGCGTGACCAGACCAATGTGCAAGCGTTGCAAGCGGCCCATCCCGATGCTATTGGCACAGGCGTGAAGGTTGCGGTCTTTGATGACATGGTAGATGCGAACCATCCCGATTTTACTGGTCGGATTGTGGTACATCTAGATTCTTTTGATGATGGTGCAGCGCCCGGAGAGCATGGCACCCTTGTGGCTGGTGTCATCGGTGGCGATGGACGCAATAGTGTTAACCATGGCGGGAGTGCCAACCAGTGGCGCGGCGTGGCATCGGGGGTGCGTCTCTTCTCCTACGGCACAGGTTGGGTGATTGATGACCACCAGCATGCCATTGAGCAACAGCAGATCGATGTCTCTTCCAACTCGTGGGGTGGTGATTTTCAATCTACAACCTGCGAGACCCACAATATCTACTCGAATTTTGCCAAAAATTTGGATGCCATTGCCGCGGGCAGGCACAACAAGCAGATCACCGTTGTGATCGCTGCCAGTAACTTTCGTGAAGGCACCAGCGATAACAAGCAAGAAGAGGAGCCAATCTGTGGCTTCAATGTTGAACCACCCTACCTCAACTACTTCAGCCTCTCTGATGTGGCTGCGGCCAAGAATGTCATTACCGTTGGTGCAACGCAGATAAACGATGCCGTGAGCAGCGCCGACTTCAGCAGTTGGGGGCCAACCAAGGATGGCCGCCTCAAGCCTGATCTGGTTGCTCCAGGGGTGGCGATTGTCTCTACGATTCCCGGCGGGGGCTACAAGCCAGAGGATGGCACCTCAATGTCAACGCCCCATGTTTCGGGGATTGCCGCGATTATCATTCAGCGTTACCGTGAAGTCTTTGAAACCCAGGCGTTCCGTAGCGAGACGATCAAGGCGCTCTTGATCCAGACCGCACGCGATCTCGTGCCCTCTGAGGATGATCCCCTAACGGCCCAGTATTACCGCCCTGGCCCCGATTTTGCTTCAGGCTATGGCCTGGTAGATGCCCAAGCGGCTTATGCGGCAGTGGTGCGCGATCGCATCCTTGAAGCCAGCATCACCAATGGGGCAGTCGTCACCCGAACGATGACGGTTGCCGAGGGTGCAAATCTCCTAAAAGCCACCCTCGTCTGGAATGATCCCGCTGCCGAGCTGGGTACCTGCGATAGCCATAGTGAGGGTTGTACCCTGCTGATCAATGATCTTGATCTTGAACTGGTCGCGCCTGATGGTACCATTCACCTGCCATGGGTGCTCAATCCGGCCACCCCGGCAGCCGCTGCCACCCGTGGCGTGGATCGGCGCAATGTGGTGGAGCAGGTGCATGTTGACGATCCAGCGCCGGGCGTCTGGACGCTGCGCGTGCGTGGGCATGCGCTCACCAGCGCGGCGCAAGCGTTTGCTGTGGTGAGCAATACGCCCTTTGATCCCACCGACCCGACTGATCCCACCGACCCCACCGACCCCACCGACCCCACCGACCCCACCGACCCCACCGACCCCACCGACCCCACCGACCCGACTGACCCCACCGACCCGACTGACCCGACTGACCCGACTGATCCCACCGACCCGACCGACCCCACCGACCCGACTGACCCCACCGACCCGACTGACCCGACCGACCCGACCGACCCGACCGACCCGACCGACCCGACCGACCCGACTGACCCCGCCGACCCGATTGACCTGGATTACACCATCTTCCTTCCGCTCGTTGTGCGTTAGGGAAGCGGATGCTGTTGATTACCCCGTTGCGTTGCCATCCTGAGCGAAGGTTCGTAGGAACATTCCTGTTTGCGCCGTAGGTAGTGCCGACGTTAGTCGGCTTCCCATCGCTGCCAAAGACCTCAGCCGACTAACGTCGGCACTCCAACTGTAAGACATGGTTTCAGAAACGGCCTTTCAGCTTTACAGTTGGAGTGCCGACTTTAGTCGGCATCCCATGGCAATCTACGA
>NZ_NQWI01000035.1 GCF_002532535.1 Candidatus Viridilinea mediisalina | reverse complement strand
GAAAACCCCTCCCACGATCCTAGAGGTTCCAGAAACATTATCTGGAAGACTATATCACCATGATTGACGTACACCAGTTGAGTTATCGCTACACCAGTGGGCGCGAGTTGGCCCTGAACGCTGTGAGCTTTCAGGTTGCGCCGGGTGAAATCTTTGGCTTTTTGGGGCCGAGTGGGGCCGGGAAGTCTACCACGCAGAAGATTTTGATGAAACTGCTGGATGGCTACCAGGGTGGCGTGCAGGTCTTTGGGCGCGAGGTGCGGCGTTGGGATAGTAGCTATTACGAGCGGGTGGGGGTTGCCTTTGAGCAGCCGAACCACTTTTTGCGCCTGAGTGCGCGCCGCAACCTTGAATATTTTGGGGCGCTCTATCAGGCTTCAACGCTGGCGATTGGGCCGCTGCTAGAGCGGCTGGGCTTGTTGGCCGATGCTGATACGCCGGTGGAACGCTTTTCCAAAGGCATGCAGACGCGCCTCAGTGTGGCGCGGGCGCTGCTGCATCAACCTGAGTTGATCTTCCTCGACGAGCCAACCAGCGGCCTTGATCCCGTCAGTGGCCGTATGGTCAAGCAACTCATTCGGGAACAGCGCGCCGCCGGGCGAACTGTCGTCCTCACCACGCACAACATGGGCCTAGCTGACGAACTGTGCGACCGGGTGGCCTTGATTGTGGACGGGCGCATTGTGGAGATTGACACACCACGAGCGTTGCGTCTGCGCTTTGGCAGCGCTCATGTGCGGGTTGAGTATCGCCCACATGCAACCTCGCCTGCACAAGATACACTTGCCTATGCGGAGTTTCCTCTTGCAGGGCTTGGCGAAAATGCTGCATTTCAGGAGGTGCTCCGCACAAGTACCGTGCAGACCATCCATAGCCGCGAGGCAACCTTGGAGGATGTCTTTGTCGCAGTGACGGGCCGACGCTTGGATAGCCAATAGGTGCTTTGCAACTGCGTCCCATACGCATTACATTAACCCTCCGGTGGGGGAGGCTTTGCCTCCTCCAAAAAACTCTTGTTAGCGCGAAAAATCCCTGGGCCGCGCCGCTTGGCTTCGACAGGCTCAGCCAGCGGCACGGTGGCTGCGAACCCAAGGCTTCTTCGCGCTAACAAACTCTTTGTGTTCCGTGTTGGCGGCGCAGCCGCCAACACGGAACACAAAACGGGGCTTGGGGCGTAGCCCCAAAGCGGGTTTCAGGGCGGCAGCCCTAAATGTAATGCGAATGAGGCGAAGCTTCCCCGCACCCCGCCGTAAGGCGCAGAATGAATGGAACGACCATGCGAATAGGCCGAATTATGGCCACACTGCGTTGCGAACTGGAGCTACATGCGCGCAATGGGCTCTACTATGCGGTAGGATTTGTGCTGCTGGTGACCCTGGCTGTTTTGGCTGCGTTGCCTACGGCAGGCTTGGAGCGCTTGCTGCCAGCGGTGGCGTTCAATAACTTGGCGCTTACGGCCTTCTTCTTTGCAGCGGCCTTGACGCTGCTCGAGACGAATGAGGGTAGTGCGTTGGCCCGGCTCGTGACGCCGCTGCGTCAGCGCGAATTACTAGTAGCACGAATGATCGCCTTAGCCCTACTGGGGGCGGTACACCACCTAGCGCTCGGCTTGGTGCTGTTGGCACCAGGGCCAAGCTTGGTACTCTTGGCCTTAGGCGTAGGCTTAGCCGGGGCACTAATGGCCCTGCTGGGCCACTACCTCGCAGCAGGCCAACGCGAACTGAGCGCCTTTCTATGGCCCGCATTACCCTGGCTGGCCCTCCTCATGCTGCCCATGATCGCTGATGTACTCGCATGGCAACACCCGATCCTTTGGCTACACCCCCTCTACGCAGCACTCACCATCATCCGCGCAGCAGTCGTGCCGGTGGCATGGTGGGAATTGGCACTAGGGTTAAGTTTGGCACTAGGATGGTTGGGCGGGGCGCTCTGGGTTCTCCCAAATTCGATAGCCGATAGCCGATAGCTGAAATAGGATTAGATCATGCTCCAACTCAAAACACTCCGCACCCTCAGTGCGATTGATCGCGGCAGCATCCTAGCTGATCCGCTGCTACGCGGCCTGTTGCTGGTGCCACTGATGGTGGCGCTGGCGGTACGGGGGTTGCTACCGCTCATCCTAGAACAGGTAGCAGCATTGGTTGAAGTCGAACTCACATGGCTCTTTGCGCCCATGGCAGGCTACATCGTCGTCACCATGGCGCCCCTGCTGGCGGGTACTGTCATCGGCTTTCTGCTGCTCGACCAGCGCGACGACCGTACCTTCCTGGCGTTGCGGGTGACTCCGCTACCGCTGGGGCTTTACTTAAGCTACCGGCTGGCGCTGCCGATTGGCATTGCTGTGCTGATCAGCCTCGTTGCGGTAGCGCTCGCGGGCGGCCAAGGCTTGGGGCTAGGGGGCGCATGGTTCGCGGCGCTCGCGGCAGCACCGCTGGCCCCAGTGACGGCACTCGGGCTGGTGGCCTTTGCACGCAACAAATTGGAAGGCATGGCGCTGATGAAGACATTGAGCATCCTCCTCGCCGCACCACTAGCGGGCCTCTTCATGCCATTGGCGGGCTGGAGTTTGCCACTACTGCTGCTGCCAACCTTCTGGGTAGCCCAGGCCACATGGGCGCTCCAAGCGGGCACCAACCCTTGGGGCTGGATTGCGGGTTCGTGGTGCATCAGCGGACTTTTGCTCTTCTTGCTGCTCAGACGCTTCCAGCGCATGCTTTTGGTGCAAGATTACTAACGTCGATCATCAGAAGGTGCTTCTGGCGGCAGAGCAACCAACTCATAGATGTCTGCCAACACAAGGGTACACTGGATTGAAGTAAGCATGGGGGAAGGCTTTATCTCCCCCGATTTTTTTTGTTCCAGCAAGCCACAACCAAAAAGCGGAGCCGCCATCCAACTTGAGAACCAGATGAGAATCAGTCCTGGGCATGCTTGATCCGGGGGGTATCTCATGTAGGATGCATGCAATCAGATAAAGAATGTAGTCGGCTGAGGTCGCCGACAGCCCCGGATTCCGACTAACGTCGGCACTACGACGGTAAAGTGGCACATGCTGGAGTGCCGGCTTTAGCCGGCTGAAGCCGGCACTCCAACGCCAGTTCATAGATTTTTCAGACAGCCTCTAAGGAGTATCCCCATGGATCCACTGATCATTGAGCATATTGCCAAGAATTTTGGCCAGACGGTTGCGGTGCGTGATGTGAGCTTCCGGGTGGGGGCGGGCGGTATCTTTGCGCTGTTGGGGCCAAATGGGGCCGGTAAGACGACGACGATCCGTATGGCGCTCGATATTTTTCAGCCCGACCGAGGAACTATTCGGCTCTTTGGCGGGCCACCGGGCGCTCAGGCCCGCGACCGGATTGGTTATTTGCCTGAAGAGCGGGGGCTCTACCGTAATCTCAATCTGGTGGAGTGCCTTGTCTATCTGGCGGGGCTGAAGGGTTTGCCGCCGAACGAGACGCGCCGCCGTTTGGATGCTTGGTTGGAGCGTTTTGATCTGGCGGCCCATACCAATAAGCAGGTGAATGATCTGAGCCGGGGTATGCAGCAGAAGGCGCAGTTTATTGCTGCGCTCATCCATGAGCCTGAGTTGCTCATTGTTGATGAGCCCTTCGCTGCGCTCGATCCGGTCAATACCCGTTTGATTAAGGAGGTCATGCGTGAATGGGCTGCCCAAGGCCGCACGGTGATCATGTCTACCCACCAGATGCATCTGGTTGAGGAGTTGGCCGAGCGCATGGTGATGATCAATCGGGGCGAAGTGGTGCTCTATGGCACGGTGGCTGAGGTGCGTCAACAGTTTGCTGCCCATGCCATGCTTATCCGTGGCCAGGGGCAGTTTGGCCCCCTGCCAGGCGTTGTAGCGGTTGAACCCCAGCATGAACCAGGCCACTATCTGCTGCGTCTGGATGAGCAGACGACCCCGCAGCAGGTGTTGCGGGCCTTGATGGATCAAGCGGCCTATACGATTGAGCATTTCGCCGTTGCGCTTCCCTCTCTGGATGAGATTTTTGTGCGCGTCGTGGCGGGCGAGCAAGGGCAGGCGCAGAACCAGGAGGAGGTGCTGGCATGAACCGTCTCCTCTGGGTTGCCCGCCATGAGTATTGGCATCATGTCCGCCGCCGCAGTTTTCAGTTGGCAACGTTTGGCTTGCCGCTGCTGGTGTTCCTGTTTATGGGAATGGGCATCTTTATCGCCTATCAGGCCAGTCAAACCGAGGTGGCCATTGGTGTGGTTGATCACAGCGGGGTGCTGGCTGAGGTTAGCTTGCCGCTGCCCAGCGATCCAGCGCAGCGTAGCGTGCCGTTGCAGGGCTTTGCCGATACCGCAGCCGCCCAAGCAGCCCTGGCCGCCGAGCAGATTACGGCCTATGTGCTGATTCCTGCCGACTATCTGGCCGTGGGTGAGGTGGAGGTCTATGGGGTAGCGCAGCTCACCCGTGTAGGCCAACACAGCCTAGAGGCCGCCCTGCACCAGGGGCTCTTAGCTCAGGCGCAACTCCCGTCGAGCTACATGGCGATTGTGCAGGCTCCCTTGGGCCAACTTGAGGCCATGAGCATTGATGGCAGCTCGCTGCATCCCGACGAGATCGGGGGGCGCATCATCGTTGCCATTTTTGCCAGCCTGCTCTTTATGCTGACCATCTTGACCTCATCGGGCTACCTGCTCCAGGCGCTGGTTGAGGAGAAAGAGAACCGGACGATGGAGTTGATCACCACATCCATCAGCCCGGAGCAACTGATTGGCGGCAAGACCGTCGGGCTGGGGCTGGTGGGCTTCACGATTGCGGGCGTGTGGGTGGTAGCGTCCATTCTAGGCTGGCAGATCGGAAGTATCTGGTTTGAACCATTGCGCGCAATCAGCCTGAGCTTCACGCAGATCTTTGTGACCGCACTGCTGATCAGCTTCGGTTACATGCTCTTCGCCGGCTTCATGGTTGCGATCAGCGCCATGGTACCCACGGCGCAAGAGGGTCAACATTTCACCGGATTGGTCACGGTGATCGCCGTGCTACCCATGATCGCCAACGGACTCTTCATCACCAACCCGCATGGGCCCGTGCCCACTGCCATGAGTCTCTTCCCCATCTCGGCCCCGATAGCGATGCTGCTGCGTATGCTGCTCGGCGATGTACCCATCTGGCAACTAGGGCTCAGTCTGATCCTCCTGGCACTTGCTGCGGGCGGCATGATCTGGTTGGCCAGCCGCATCTTCCGCATGGGCATGTTGCACTATGGTCAGCGCCTGCAGCTACGTGATCTATTGCGGCTAGGGAGTTAGGGAAGGATTGAGAAACGACAAATAGAAAATAGGTTTGCATCAACTCTTTTCTTTCGTGTTGGCGGCGCAGCCGCCAACACGAAAGAAAAGAGTTGTTAGCGCGAAAAAGCTCTGGGCCGCGCCGCTTGGCTTCGACAGGCTCAGCCACCGCGAGGTCGCCTGCCAACCCAAGGCTTTTTCGCGCTAACAAAGAGTTCTGCGGAGGCGGCGCAGCCGCCCCGCACCCCAGAAAGGAATCAACAATGCAACGCACATTGCTTGTGGCCCGCCATGATTTTCTGCGCCACCTACGCCGCCCCAGTTTCCTGATCACGACGCTGGGCATGCCACTGTTGGTCGGGTTGATCTTCCTATTCATCAGAATCAGCATGGCGAACGTGAACACGCACACGAACGATACGCCCTTGAACGGGGTGGGAGTGCAGCAACCCATTGGCTATATAGATCACAGCGGGCTATTGGCCAGCCCAGCGCCCGAATTGGCCGCCTATCTGCTGCCCATGGCTGACCGGGCCGAGGCCGAAGCGGCCCTCGTGGCGGGAGAGATCCGCGGCTTCTACGAGTTTGCTGCCGACTACCTCGAGAGCGGGGCGGTTGTGTGGGTAGATGAGGGTATGCGCGGGCCGCAGGGCGAGCAAGCAATCGCCCAGCTTGTGCAGGCCGCGCTCTTGGCCGAACATGGCGGATTAGCCGAGCAACTAGCGCGGCCCCCCAGCTTCCAGGCGCGGGCCGCACCTACAGAAGAGGCACTAGCTGAGCAGCGCTCGCTACAAGAGAACCTGTTGCCCTTTATCCTGCCCTTCGCCTTTGCCATGGCGCTCTATACCACCATCTTCTCCTCGGCTGGCTTTCTACTCCAGAGCGTGACCGAAGAGAAGGAGAATCGCACCGTAGAGATCATCCTGACATCGCTCCGCCCTTGGGAACTGCTCACCGGCAAAGTGATGGGCCTAGGGCTACTCGGCCTCGTACAAGGAGGCGTCTGGCTTGGCAGCGGCCTGCTCATGGTTCAATTGTTCGGTGGTATAGAGCTAGACTACAGCAGTCTCGGCTTAGGCCTAACGTGGGGCACCCTTGCCATCATGGTCGGCTACTACATCTTGGGCTACCTCGTCTACGGGAGCCTGCTGGCCGCCGTAGGCGCACTGATACAGAACGTGCGCGAAGGCTCCCAATTTGTATTTATGCTGATCATCCCCAGCATGATGCCGCTCTGGTTCTGGGTCACCCTGATTGAACGCCCCAACAGCCTACTCGCCATGGCTCTCAGCCTCTTCCCCTTGAGTGCGCCAGTAACCATGGCTCTGCGCGTCCCGATCACAGGCGTTCCGGCCTGGGAGATCGGCCTCAGCTTCTTCTTGCTCGCCTTGACTGCCGCCGGGGCAATCTGGCTTGCCAGCCGCATCTTCCGTGCCGGCAGCCTGCTGAGTGGGCAGAACATCAACATGCGGGTATTCATGCGGGCGTTCACGCGATCTGAGCAGGCGTAGGGTGGTGGATCACAAGCCGATGTAGGGGCGTGGCAGCGCCGCAAAAGAACGCAAAGAAACGCGAAAAAACCGCGTTGCCTGCGCCCCTCTTCCACAACGTTGTAAGGGCGGACAGAATCTGTTTTCTTTTGGACTATTGCGTAATTGGTATAAGGGAAGCAGAAATTGTTACGTATCCCAGCAGCCTGTCATGCTGAATAGTACATATTCGCAGGCATCGTAGTGCCGACTTATGGTGTTCCAGAAATTAATCCGGTGTCGCGGCACGGGCTAGACCTGATAGATATGCCAGATTTGCGAGGTCTGGTTAGCGGATTATTTACTGGAAGACCATTAGTCGGCTGAGGTCTTTGGCAGCGATGGGAAGCCGACTAAAGTCGGCACTACCTACTACCAATTACTCTTGAACATGCAGCATTATCAAGAACGCTAACGCCCATTGGGACGCCATATTCTGCAATCTGCAATCTGCAATCTACAATCGTAAATGGCATAATTGGTATAACTGTAAAGACCGCGTTCCCTCACGCCCCCTTCACCCCAACAAGCCAAGCTGCTGCGCTCTGAGTACCGCCTGGGTGCGGTCGCGGACCTCAAGTTTTGCCAAGAGGTTCGAGACATGGTTTTTGACGGTGCCTTCGGTGATCATGAGTTGGTTGGCGATTTCGCGGTTGGAATGGCCGAGGGCGATGGCGCGGAGTACGTCATGTTCGCGTTCGGTTAAGGCTTCAAGCAGGGGCGTTACCACAGGCGTGGGGCGCTCGTTGGCGAGCCGTGAGAATTCGGCGACCACTTTGCGCGTGATGCTGGGCTGAATCAAGGCTTCGCCCGCTGCGACAGTGCGGACTGCGGCGACAATCTCGTCGGCATTGGTGTCTTTGAGCATGTAGCCCCGCGCCCCGGCCCGCAGCCCAGCAAAGACATACTCGTCGTCATCGAAGGTGGTGAGGATAATCACCCCCAAGCTTGGCTGTTCGGCCAAGAGGGCGCGCGTGGCTGCTACCCCATCCATATGCGGCATACGAATATCCATCAAAACCACATCGGGGCGTTGGGTTGCCACCACAGCCAGCGCCTCGCGCCCATCACTAGCCGTACCGACGACACAAATATCATCCTCAAGCTCAATCAGGGTCTGAATACCCTGCCGCACCAGGGTCTGATCGTCTACCAGCACGACACGGATCATGGGGGTTTGCTCCTATGAGGCTGTCTAAAAAGTCTATGAACTGGCGTTGGAGTGCCGGCTTCAGCCGGCTAAAGCCGGCACTCCAACGCATGCCCACTAGCTTTTCAGACAGCCCCTATGATTGTATAGGCAAACAAATCTGCAACACAAAGCCGCCCTCTGCCTGGGGGCCAGCCTGCAATTGGCCGCCAAGCTGCTCGACCCGTTCGCGTAGCCCGGCGAGGCCAAAGCCGCTGCCCGCCGTTGAACTCTGCCCGCTCCCATTATCGGCCAACTTCAGGCGCACATGATCGGACTGATACGCCAACTCAATCGTCACCAACGTCGCCGCCCCATGCCGCTGGGCATTAGTCAAACCCTCCTGCACCGCACGGTAGAGCGTCTGCAACATGGTGGGCGGCAAGGCACAAGCTTGCCCCAACAGCTCCAAGCGGGTCTGCATACCCGTATGCTGCCCAAACGTTGCCGCAAGCTGCTCCAGGCTTGCGGGCAGACTCTCGCTGGCGAGGGGCTGCTGCCGCATCGCAGCGACACTCTGGCGCACCTCATCGAGCGCCGCCTGCGCCACCGTGCGGCTGGTCTGAATTGCGGCGGCGGCGCGGGCGGGATCGCGCTCGATCAGGCGTGCTGCCGCTTGGAGTTGCAGGTTCAGCGCAGTGAGATGATGCCCCAAGCCGTCATGGATGTCGCGGGCGATCCGCACCCGCTCTTCAGCCACAGCAAGATCGTAATCGCGCCGCCGCGAAGCCTCGAGCGCCACATTGGCCGCACTCAACTGCGCCAGCAACGCCTCAGCGCGCTCGGTCTGCTCACGGTAGAGATTCAGCACCGTCGAGAGCACAACCACAAACATGATCCCAGTGCCAAGGAAGAAGAGATTCGCAAGAATCTGCGCTGGCAGCACGCCAACGATCAGCATAGCCAAGGCCCAACTTGCGATCAGCACCAGCAAATAGAGGGCAGCCTGCACACTTGGCAGCATCACAAACGCTTGGGCCGTAAGCACAAAGATCAAATAGGGAACAAAACTAAAATTGGCACTATCGCTCAGACCCGTAATCCAAGCCAAAGCAAACCAGAGCATGCCACTCACGCTCAGGTGGAGCCAATCGGCACGTTGCACGCCCAATGCCGCTTCAAGGTCACCAAGCACCATATTCAACACAAACATAGTCGCAAGGGCCAGCAGCCCCAGGCTAAACCAGAGCATCCCCACATCACGCTGATTGAGCACAAAGATAATCATGGCGCTCAGAATCATGATATGGGCAGCCAACATGAGCGCATGTTCACCCCCTGGCGCAAAGCGCTTCAGCAGCCCGCGCCAGAGGCCGGAGGGGGAAATGGTGAATGTAGGAGGCATAGCACCAATCAAACCATTTACGATTGCAGATTGCAGATTGCAGATTGCCGAACATGGCGTCCCAATGGGCGTTAGCATGCTTGATAATGCGGCATGTTCAAGGGTAATTGGTATCATACCACTGCCGTCAGGTTCTATCAAAAGTCATCCCTACGAGTTCTATCCTCTTACACTGGTTACAAGCAGGCGCATGGCGTATGCTTAAGATACAGAAAAGAGAAGATAGAAGATAGGTTTGAGGCATCAGGATGGTCTGAATGTCTCAATGCCAAAGCTCATTAGGATGCCATGTTCGGCAATCTACAATCTACAATCTACAATCTACAATCTACAATCTACAATCTGAAATGGCATAACCCAATAACCCAACAGGAGGTTTCCAATGCAGAGCCACGTGGATCAGAGCAATCAGTACGAGAGCCAGGCAGAGCAGAGCGGTAACGGACAGCAGCAACTCATTGGCGGGATCATCCTCATCGTTGCGGGCATCATCTTGATGCTAGGCCAACTCTTCAATCTGGGCGTTTGGGTGCTGCTAATGCTCGGAGTAGGGTTCACCGCAGCGGGCATCGCCACCAAGCATGTGGGATGGTTCATCCCTGGCGGCATCCTCAACGGCATTGGGCTCGGCGTGTTGCTGATCGAGAGCGGCATTGCTGGTGGGGAAGCCATCGAAGGCAGCATCTTCCTCCTCGCCTTTGCCCTTGGTTGGGCCAGCATCAGCCTCTTCACGCGCATCTTCAGCCCTAAAGCGCTACTCTGGCCCCTCATCCCCGGCGGCATCATGGCCTTCATTGGCGGCGCCCTACTGCTGGGCGAAGTTGGGCTCGGCATCCTCAGCACGCTCAACTACCTCTGGCCGCTGCTGCTCGTCATTGGTGGGATTATTATTCTCGTGCGTAGCCGTAGGGGGTAGTGCTATTTCAGATAGTAGATAGTTGCTTGTCGAACATGGCATCCCAATGAGCTTGATGGTCATTGGGCATGCGACAAGTCCAACAAGCAAACGAAGAGGCGAGGGCGCAAAGCCCTCGCCTCTTCGCATCCTCGCAAACGAAAAGTACCTCCGAAGCATATCCTACGGCACCATCACACTACTGCCACCACCACGCAGATCGTAGATCTCGTGTGAACTGGGGGTGCCAAGATTGGCACTAGAACCACCAATGATCAGCACCTGCCCATCAGGGAGTAACGATGCACGATGCATTGATCGCTCGAGTTGCAGTGGTGACAGCGCTGACCATGCATTGGTTGCTGGGTCATAGCGCGATACAGCGCGGCTGTTCGCCTCGAAATAGTACCCCCCTCCGATCACCAGCACCTGCCCATCGGGGAGCAGCAGCGCCGAGCTACCGCCAGAATGATCCCCAATCGGCAGACCCGCATCAGCCCATGTGTTGCTGGCGGGATCATAGATCTCAGCATTAACATTCGTGCCAACCTCCATATCGGTAAAGCCACCAACTATCAATACGCGCCCATCAGCAAGCCGGACAGCACTGTGTAACTGGCGGGCGTGCTGCATACTCGGCACATCTTCCCAACGATCATTGGCCGGATCATAGATCGTCACACTCGCCAAATTGTCATACTGGTTTGCTGCCGAATCCCAATAGAGCCCGCCGGTTACAAGCACACGCCCATCATTCAGTAAGGTCATTCGGTGACTCACGCGATTGATTGCCATTGGCGCCATTTCGGCCCACTGCTCACTCTGCGGATCGTAGCGCATCAGCTTGTTGTAGGCCACGGTCTGCCCGGCATCATCTGAAACCGAACCACCACTAACGAGCACATGGCCATTCTCTAACAGTACAGATCCATAACCAGCGGCCTCGTAGCCGATGTCGGTTGTTGCGGTGCTGGTACCATTGGCCGGATCGAAGAGCATGACACGGTTGTCCGCACCCAACGCAGGCTCATTGTCGGATGCGGGCAAGCCACCCACGATCAGGATACGTTCATCGGCAAGCATAACCATAGCTGCACGGGCTCGCCCAGTGCCAAGCTCGCCGATGGAGGCCCATTGGCGGCTGCGTGGATCATAGCGGAAGGCGCCAGTGCTTGATTGAACCACCTCTTTCGTTGCCGACATCATATCACCGCCCAGACTCAGGATGGTGCCATCGCTCAAGGTAAAAGCTTGGGAGAACATTTGCCCATTCGGCATCGTCAACCCAGCCAAGGCCGGACGCAACTCAAGGCAGAAATCTTCGATTTGGGTGGTGAATCCACGCCCGGTACGGATGAATTCATATGTCCCACCATCAGCGAAGATATCAACGTAGAGTTTGTCATCGATCTCGAACCATGGCCCGATGACCGGGTACAAATAGTTGAAGCTATGGGCCTGGCCATTCGCATGAAAGACAACATCGTGCGCTCCATCGAACGAGCCGTTGCACTGATAATCCTGCATGTAGACCCAGCGGCCCACCACCTCTGGGCGTTCGGGCAGAGGTATCGAGGCCGGTAGCTCGCCGCGTTCGCGCAGCACTTCACTGCCCAGCAGCCCCAGCAGCACCGTGTTGGCATCGTGTAGCTCGAAGCGGCGGCGCTCGAAGTATTGCACGGTCAGGCGCATGCCCTCGATCTCCGTTTCATACGCGCCCGTCACCGGGAAGCCAAAACGTGCCAGGCCGCCGTTGCGCTCCCAATAGGTGGCAAAGGCCCCACAAACACGGTGGCCCGTCTCGGCAAAAGCCAAACAGCCCGCATCGGCGGCCTCGCCCGGCCCGAATTGCCAGGGCGTCCCCTGCTGGGCCAGCCGCTCGACCCCGAGCCGCCCGGCGGTCACCTGGCCGTTAGCCTGGATCTCGAGGCGGTCGCGCTCGAACCACTGCACTTGCAGCGCCTGGCCCTCAACCTGCTCGGCGCTCTGCGCGGTAATCGGAAAACCAAAGACCGCCAGGCCACCGTTGCGCTCCCAATACTGACGGATGGGCCCACTGATACACTGGTTGGTCTCGGCGAAACAGCGCTGCTCACTCTGGGCCTGACTAGGCTGAGCAGGCACGAAGCCGACCATGGTCAGCACGACGAGCAGCGCGACGACGAGGCGAACAGACGCGATGGGATGAGACATAGAAGCAACTCCTTTGCTATACACGAGGCAGGCGACGAAAAAATCTGCCTATTAGTAAGTAGCCAAAAGCCCCCTTTTGCGCTTAGACATGGTTCATAGTTACTTTACAGTTTGGTCTCCGATGGAGTGCCGACTTTAGTCGGCTGGGGTCGTAGATTGCCATGGGATGCCGACTAAAGTCGGCACTCCAACTGTAAAGCTGAAAGGCCGTTTCTGAAACCATGTCTTACGCAAAAGGGGGCTTTTGGATGACAATCTTGTCATCTAAGGCAGACGGGGGCGTGAGGGCATCGCGTTCCCTCCCACTACCGCTCTACGCACCACGTTGTGGCTTGACAATGGCAAAGGATGATCGCATCTACATAGAACACATCGCAGAGACCCTCCTCCATACCCTACACATGTTGGCCACACCTACATCTGCCCGCCCACACCCTTAAACTTTTCAACAAATGCGGAGATTTTTTGAAAAACGCGCTGCTTTTTGATTTTGTATTGGGGGTTAAGTGGGCTCATTTTGGGCAGTGTCGCGTTGAGATCGGTGCCGTTCTCGCTGGCGTATTCGCGCTTCAGTGAGACGGCGATGTAGCGTTGCGCCGCCTCTTCGTTCAAGCCCTCTGCCCGAATCAGTTCTGCGGCTTCGCGGGCCTGCTCGCCCTGGGCGAAGGTAAAGAATGCGTCAATAATCGTAGCTTTATCACCAATCTCGTCCAGGTTAGTCTGGTTGATGAAATCAACAATCAGGCTCTCTTTCGCCCGGTTGCCCAGGCTGGCCCGCAGCAAGCGGCGTACCTCTTCAATCAACTCCTCCTTGCTCTTGTTCTTCTTGTTCTGCTCAAAAATGAGCTCAAGGATGTAGTCAAGGTTGATCTCTTGTGATCTAAGCAGGTCCACTTCAAAGACTACATCGTCCCAGTCGAGGGTGGAGCTTGCTGTTTCTTCGGCGGATTTTTCGCGGCGCAGCCAGTCACGAATGTCGTTGTAGGTTGAGCGGTAGTCCTGTAGCATGCGTGCGCTAGGCATGCGCATGGCTTGGAGTGCAACCAAATCCTCGTCGCTGACATGGTGCTCCGCTTGGAACGCGGCGAGCGCCTGCGCGTCGCTGGGATCAATCGTTTGCAAGGCTTTCAGGCTGGCAAACTCATCGTAGTTTTGCAATACATGCTCAATGCGTAGATATTCGCCAAATAACTTTACGAAATCGCGCTTGTCTTTTTCTAACACAAGCGCATCAGGCTCAGGAAAGCGTTGGGCTAACTCGCTGACCACGTCCATGAAGCCGCGCCGCGCTTCACCGCTCACCAGATCGGTGAAGCCTTGCATGTATTCTTTGTAGCTCTTTTCAAGCACCACGTTTCTGGTGTTCTTATCACCAAATAGGGTGATGGCATCAATCGTCGCCTGCTCGAGATCACGAAAGGTGACGATATTGCCGAAGGTTTTGGTGGCATTGTAGATGCGGTTGGTGCGCGAATAGGCCTGGATCAAGCCGTGGTAACGCAGGTTTTTGTCTACAAACAGGGTGTTGAGCGTCGGGGCGTCAAAGCCGGTTAAGAACATGCCCACGACAATCAGCAGGTCAACTTCTTTGGCGATCACCCGCTTGGCGAGGTCACGGTAGTAGTTTTGGAAGCCGTTGCTATCCACACTGAAGTTGGTCTTAAAGTGGGCGTTATAGTCGGCAATCGCGGCGCTTAAAAACTCTTTGGCGCTGCTCTGCATGGCCGAGAGATCAAAACTTTCGTCGCTGATCTCCCCAACGCTCCCTTGCTCTTCATTGGCGGCGAAGGAGAAGATCGTTGCGATGGTTAGCGGCTTTGTTGCATACTCAGGTTCTTTCTGCAAGGCATGCAACGCCTCATAGTAGGCTTTCGCCGCCTCGATGCTGCTTACGGCGAACATGGCATTAAAGCCCTGGCCGCCCACTTGCAGGCGGTGGGTTTTGCGCCGAAAGTTGTTTAGAATATAGTGCGCGATCTGCCGCATCCGCGCCGGGTGCAGCAGCGCCTGGCGGTTTTCGGCGGCGTTGAGTTTTTGCTCGTCCGTTTCGCTTTCGAGCGCCCGAAACTGTGGCCGCACATCATTGTAATCCACCTTGAACTTGAGTACCTTTTCATCACGAATGGCATCGGTGATCACATACGAATGTAATTGATGGCCAAAGACGCTGGCGGTGGTTTCGGCCCCCAGGGCGTTTTGTGGGAAGATCGGCGTGCCGGTGAAGCCAAATTGGTAGAACTTTTTGAAGCGCTTCTTCAGGTTTTTCTGCGCTTCGCCAAACTGGCTGCGGTGACATTCATCAAAATGGTCTGCTTATCGAGCAGATAGATGTTCTGAATACGGCCATCGTCAAACACGAAGTCATGAATATAGTCATCGTGAACTTTGTGCGCTTTATCGGTCATGCTATCGCCGGGCTTATCCAGATAGGTTTCGACAAAGCGCAACCACTCGCCATCGCTAAACTGGACATTATTCAGCGCTTGCACCTGCGCCCGCACATTCGCCAACAGCGCCTGCGGGCTATTTACGGTCGGCAAGTAGTCATAGCCCTGACGTTGCAAATCCTTGACAAACTCGCGCTCCAGCGCATCTTCGCTCTGGTAACTCTCCGCGACCCGCAACTGCTTGGTGTAGCTATCGAGGACGATGAAGGTGTTTGCTTCGGCGATGGTTTTGTAGTCAGTCATGGGGTTTTGCCTATCTTAGAGACTGTCTGGAAAGTCGGTCGCTACGCGGTGGAGTGCCGGCTTTAGCCGGCTAAAGCCGGCACTCCACCGTGTGCCACGTAATGGTTCTCACCCCCCGGCGCCCGCTCCTGCAATCGATCATGGGCGGACAAGACATTCGCTCGGCAAGCCACGGATAGATGATGGCGCTACCACGGGTGGCCCTCACCCCCTGCCCCCTTCGGCAAGCTCTGGTTCGACAGGCTCACCAACCGGGCACCGCCTCTCCCACTTGTGGGCATACCCTTACCCAAAACGTTTTGCGCACATCTGTTTCCTGTGAAAACGAGTCTGTCAGCAATGTTGAATACATGATGCCATCACGGATCGTACGGTTTAGAAGGGTTGTGGCCTCATTGGAGCAATGTCTGGTATGCTGATGTGAGCGGATCACGGCACCGGGCCGTGGTGCTACGGCATGAAGAAAGGGGCTGGCGATGTCTGCGGAGACGACACGGGCGGAAGAGGAGTTGGGCAATGCGGAGATGGGAGATATCCGACGCACCCATCGCTTGGTGGCCTTGGCGGAGATCTTGGGGGCGCAGCCCCAGGCGTCGTTGCCTCAGGCGACGGAGACCCCGGCACAACTCAAGGCAACCTATCGCTTCTTCGAGAGCTCCTACGTCCAACCTGACGCGATTCTCGCCAGCCATACCCAGGCCACCATCCGTCGGATGCAGGATGAACCCATCATCCTGGCGGTGCAAGACACCACGTTGTTGGATTACACCCAGTTCCCGGAGATCACGGGGTTGGGCCCCTTGGCAACGACATCCCAACGCGGCTTGTTGGCCCATACCACCTTGGCGATGACCCCGGACGGCGTTCCGTTGGGCGTCCTGGCGCAGGATGTGTGGGCCCGTGACCCCGAGGTACGTCGGGCCCAAGACCATAAGACTCGCCCCCTGGATGATAAGGAGAGCCAGAAATGGATCACGAGTCTTGAGGCCGCCATTGCGGCCCATGAGGCCTGTCCCACCACGCAGATCGTGAGTGTCGGCGATCGTGAGGCTGATGTCTATGACCTGTTCATCCACGAGCGTCCAGACGGGGTTGACCTGCTCGTGCGTGCGGCGCAAGACCGCAAGGTGGTGGACGACGAGCACTATCTGTGGGCCGCGATGAAGACCGCAGCCTTGTCTGCCACCGTCGAATTGAACGTGGGGGCGCGTGCGGATCAGCCGGCCCGCATCGCCACGGTGGAGGTGCGCTTCCGCCAGGTGACGATACGTCCGCCCAAGAGCCGGGCAACGGAACGCTTGCCCTGCATCACGGTCTGGGCCGTGTGGGCGGTTGAGCGCCACCCTCCAAAGGGCGTAACCGCGATTGAATGGCTGTTGCTGACCACGGTTCCGGTCACGACGACCGACGACGCGCTGACGCGCTTGGCGTGGTATGCGGCGCGTTGGGGCATCGAGGTGTGGCACAAGATCCTGAAAAGCGGCTGTCAGATTGAGCAGAAGCGCCTGGCGAGCGCGTTTCGGCTGATGACCTGTGTGGCGCTCTACAGCGTGGTCGCCTGGCGCATCATGTATGCCACCATGTTGGCCCGCTCCATACCGGATGCGCCGTGTACGGTAAGGCTTCCAACGCTTGGCAGACATTGCGGAGATGTATCGGATTATGCAGCCATCGCATCAGGATTCTCCGGTGAATTCCCCCGAACGGATCGATCGGGAGTGACGAGGGGGATGCACCATGATGGCACGCGGTGCATCCCCAGAGTGGATTCGCGTTGAGCACGGGCGAACACGACGTAAGCGCATCAGAAAGCCATGTTCGCTTGCAAACACATGTTCTCGTAGATGTTTTGGGTAAGGGTATGCTTGCGTAGGATAGGGGAATGTGGGGGAACCAAGTTCCCCCACGCCCCCTCTTGCGGTGGTGTGGTTTGGGGGAACATGGTTCCCCCAACAAGACTCTTGGTGGGGCACAAAGGGGGTTTGGGGGAACATGGTTCCCCCAACAAGACTCTTGGTGGGGCACAAAGGGGGTTTGGGGGAACATGGTTCCCCATCAATGATACCAATTACCCTTGAACATGCCGCATTATCAAGAACGTTAACGCCCATTGGGACGCCATGTTCGGCAATCTACAATCTGCAATCTGCAATCTACAATCGTAAATGGTATGAACACACATGAAGATTCTATTATCTGAAGAACTATCTTCTGTGCTATCATGAAGGGCGGATACCCATCCGTACACTTGGAGGTAGAAGATGGAATCCCCTTTTCCTGGTATGGATCCCTACCTAGAGCGGGCAAGCCTTTGGCCCGATGTGCATACGCGGCTGATCACAGCAAGCTGTGATCTCCTGCAAGCACAGATTGCGCCCGCCTATGTCGCGCAGATTACGCCCTATGTTGCACTTGAGCAGATTGATATTGCGGTGCCACGGCGGGCGATTGTGCTCGATATTGGCATCTACGAACGGGAAAACCCCCGTTGTGCGCCGTTGGCGGCGAGCATTGAGGCACCTTCATTGACCGGCACGGCCATCATTGACATTGCGACGCGCTATGCCCGCATCGAGATCCGTGCGGTGAATGATGAGACGCTGGTGACGGCGATTGAGCTTCTTTCGCCGGTGAATAAGCGCCCCGGCGCGGAAGGGGTCGATGCCTACGAGAAGAAGCGCCGCGAATTGTTCATGGCGGGCGTACATCTGCTCGAAATTGACCTACTGCGCGGGGGCAAACGTCCGCAACTGGCACCATCAACGCAACTTCCCACTGCGCCCTATTTCGTCTTACTCAGCCGTGCCGAACATTGGCCCGAGCTTGACATTTGGGCCTGTGCGTTCGAGCGCCCCCTACCGACGGTGCCGGTGCCGCTGCGCCGCCCCGATCCTGATGCGGCACTGCCGCTCAACCAGGTGCTGCAGCAGGTCTACCGCAACGCCCGCTACGACCTACAGATCGATTATCGCGCTGCACCACCCCCGCCCGATCTCGCCGCCCCTGACGCGGCGTGGCTTGAGGCGCACTTACAAGCATGCGGGCGACGCTAAAAGGCGAGGAGGGGTGGCGGGAGAACCAGGTTCTCCCGCCACCCCTCCTCGCGTAACGCAACCAGTGCAACCCCGCCGCTTTAGGAGTGGAAGGGGAGATTCTGTTAGGCGCATAAGCTAAGGAATTGGAGTATTGATGCACGAAGCCTATGCTGTCGAGGCCCAGTCGCAGCCTGAAGCCGGTACCGTCACAGTACGCCCCATGCAGGCTGCTGATGCCGCGCCACTGCGCCAGGTCGTCAACCGAGCCTTTCCATGGTTTGATCGCATGCTCTTTTCGACCCACAACTGCGATGTCTTTGTTGCCGTTGACGCCGACGAGCGTGTGGTCGGCGGGGTCGTAGTGGATGTCACCCCACGCCCGGATCGTGACGCACCGCAAGGGCGGGTAGGCACAGTCACCTTCATCTGCGCCGATCCAGCAGCGCACCTACCGGGGATCGGCAGTGCCCTGCGCGATGCAGCCAGCCAGCACTTTGCACAACTTGGCTGTCGCGAGACCTTCGCCCGCATTGATGCCGTCAACGCTGCCTCCCAGAACCTCCACCGTCGCGGCGGCTACGAGTTGCTCCCGGTGCGTGCGCAGGTACGCCGCTGGGGCTGGCGCCTGCCGCTGCGCTGGCGTGCGGCTGGGCATGGCTTTGACCCCGGTATGCAGTTGTGGGTGCGCGATGAGGCGGCCCCACAGGTCACGCCACCCCCGCTCTGGACACGGTTCCTCGTGACCCTGATACTCAACGTGCTGCTCCTCGCGCTGGTGGCCTGGCGCGACCCACGGGCGGCGGCGGATCCGCTGACGCTGACGCTCGCCCTGTCCCTGATCGCAACCCTACTGCTCGGTGTGCGTGAGGCCGCGATCTGGCTCGTCGCCGCCACCCAACGTCAGCAACTCACCCACGCTCCCTGGCCGAATGGGCTGGGGCTGGCTGGACTGTTGGCGCTTGGCTTTGGGGTCTGGTTCCCGCTGACCGGCTCGGCAACGCCGACCACACCAGGGTGGCGCCACGAGCACGCAATCCCGGCACTTGGGCGTGCGCACCTGGCAGGCGGCCTGGCGGTCGCCGCGCTTACCTGGAGCGTGTTGTTGATCACCCCCGACCCAGCCTGGGTCTGGTGGCCAGAGCTCCGGCGCGCTGTGGTCATGCTTGCACTGATTGACCTAGTCGTACCAGTATCGCCAATGCTTGGCAACGCAGCCCGCCATGTGTATGAGTGGTCGACATTGGCATGGACGCTGCTTGCGGTTCTGGGTGTCGGACCACTGCTGGTTACACTGCTGATGCCCTGAGCGGGACAGCATCGCGCGCTCTGATGATGGTACCTGATCATCGCCGGGGCCGGAACCGCAATTGGGCTCGTGTTGGGGGCTGGCATCGACAAATACCAATTGCGATTGAATTGTCCGCATTATCGTCATGCTGAGCGCAGCGAAGCATCTCTTTGCGTGACGAAGAGAGACCCTTCGCTGCGCTCAGGGTGACAATGCGATAGGCTCAATAGTAAATGGGCAATAGCGCAAAAGGAACGCGATGTAGGGGCACGGCGTCGCCGTGCCCCTACATCGCGTGGTTTTTGGGTTGTTGACACATTACCTACTAGCAAATTATGATAATATCTATGGAGGTATGCGGATGTCAGTGAACTGCTTGATGCTGAGTAGAACCAATGGTGTTATGACTAGTTCACGGCAACATCCTATGCTACCGAATGATCCGCTCGTAGCCTTGCTCGCACGTACATGTGGGGCGCTGCCCTTCTTGCATGCGGCGCTGCTCTTCGGTTCGGCGGCGCGGGCCGCGCTGCAGGCCGCAAGTGATCTTGATCTGGCGCTGCTCTTCGCTGAGCATGCTATCCCGAGCCCGATGGATCGGATCGAGTTGCAGGCCGCCCTGTCTCAGAACGCCGGACGCGAGGTTGACCTGATTATCCTCAACCAGGCTTCGCCCATTCTAGCCTTTCAAGCTGTCAAGAAAGGGCTCCTGATTGCATGTCCCGACCGTCGCGCCTATGCGGGTTTTGTCGTGCAACTGATCAGCCAGTATGCTGATTTCAAGCATGTGCGGCAGCCCATCGAAGCTGCGGTACTCGCCCGGAGAGTCTATGCTTGACCGCGATATTGTGCTCGCGAAGGTGGCGAGTATTCAACGCTGCGTAGCCTGAAACCATCCCTAAAGATCAAAATGATGCACCAATTCAGGCGTACCAAATTTGGTGTAAAGTGCGATAGCTGGATCGTCACCATCATCGGCTTGCACAAAGATCACATAAGCACCACGCTGAGTTGCGAGGTGCTGCAACGCATGAATTAACGCGGTGGCAATTCCTTGACGTCGCTGCTCACTAGCTACCGCGAGATCGTAGAGGTAGATTTCGCTGCGCTCCTGTTCAAATTTCATGAGCTCATACGCCGCGATCCCGCCAACAACCACGTCATGCCGCAGCGCAACAAGCGCAATGAAGTGCTCTTGGGCCAGTAGGCGCTGCATATAGGCTTGACTTGGCCGTTGTCCACTGTAGGTCTCTACTTCGTCAAAAGCCTCACCAAACAGCGTCAAGAGCTCACCCATACGGGTTTGATCAGCGGCAGTGAGTTGTTGGATGCGCACATCATCTAGCAGAGTCATCATCTCCTCCTTTGTTCATCCCAGCACTTCCCGCACCTTCGTGGCTAGATCCGTGATTGCGAAGGGTTTCTGGATGAAATGGACACCTGCATCCAACACGCCATGATGGGCAATGAAATTGGCTGTATACCCAGAGATGAACAGGTGCTTCATGTTCGGATACTCCGCCATCAACTTATGGGCTAAATCTCGGCCATTCATCTCCGGCATAATCACATCGGTAATCAGCAGATCAATTGGGCTGGGATGCGCATGAGCTAGACCCATCGCCTCGCTTGGGTTTTGGGCCGCAAGCACGACATACCCAAAGCTTTCGATCATCTTTGTGACCATGACCAGAATGCTCGGCTCGTCCTCTACCAGCAAGATGGTCTCGTTGCCATAGACTACTGGTGTTGGCTTTGCCGTATCTGCCGCAACAGACGGTAACTCACCCTGATGCTGTGGTAGGTAGACCCGGAACGTAGAGCCCCTGCCGGGTTCGCTATAGACATGCACGAAGCCGTTGTTCTGCCTGACCACGCCGTACACCGTGGCCAATCCCAAGCCCGTGCCCCTACCCTGTGCCTTCGTGGTGAAGAATGGCTCAAAAGCGTGCTTGAGGGTCTCCTCATCCATGCCGTGGCCGTTATCGCTAACGGCCAAGAGGACATAAACACCAGGCGTAACCTCGGCATGATGGGCGCAATATGCATGGTCAAAGATCACCGTATCTGTCTCAATCGTCACCCGGCCCACATCTGCAATGGCATCGCGGGCGTTGACACAGAGATTAGCCAGAATCTGGTCAATCTGGGAGGGATCCATCTTGATCGGCGCGAGGTTGGCAGTAGGCAACCAAACCAGATCGATATTCTCACCAATGAGCCGCTGGAGCATCGTAATCATCTTTTCCACAGTCTCATTTAGGTCAAGGATCTGAGGTGTGATCACTTGCTTACGGGCGAACGCCAAAAGCTGACGGGTCAGGGCTGTCGAGCGATCCGCAGCCCTTTGGATCTCTTGTAGATCGGCAAAGACGGGATGTGTTCGATCTACCTGCTCCAAAGCCATCTCTGTATAGCCGAGAATCACGCTCAACTTGTTGTTGAAATCATGAGCCACGCCACCCGCCAGCCTACCCACCGAATCCATCTTCTGGGCATGGGCCAATTGGGCATGCAGCTTTGCCTGCTCCTCCTCCGCTTGCTTACGCTCACTGATGTCACGGACAATCGCCATAATCCGCTCATGGCCAGCAATAACCACCAGTTTGAGAATATTCTCTGAATAGAAGCATTCACCATTCTTTTTGCGATTGTGCCATTCAAATACAAGCGTCTCACCAGTGGCTGCTCGTTGTATCAACATGTTCGCCTGTTCATTAGTATAGGGAAAAACACGAGTGCTTAAATCTTCTACGCTCAAACCTGGAACTTCTGTTCTCTCATAGCCAAACATCTCCAACATTGAATCGTTGACATCTAAAATCTGACCAGTAGTAGCGTCATGAATAAAAAGAGCATCTGTTATTGCATTAAATATCGCACGATATGTTCTCTCTGAATGTTTCAACTGCTCATCTGCCCACTTTCGCTCGCTGATGTCGTTCTGGACGCCAAAATGACCAATGATACGCCCCTGTTGATCATAGAGACAGATGTAATCGCTTTCAATGAAGATCGGTGTCCCATCCATACGCTGTTCGCACGACTCCACATGCAAGCGCCCCCGGTCAAAAAATTTCCTCCAGACCGATCGGCCATACGCTAGATCGTGAGCGTACAGATCGTTCGGGGTTAAACCAAGCAATTCTGCTTCCTGCGCGCCATACTGATCAAGCATCGCCTGGTTTGCTTTGGTGATGCGCTGATGGGCCATGGCATAGTCCAACAGCGCCTCCTTGTCGGCTGCATCATGCCACGCAATTGGCTTATCAAGCATCATAAAGAAGACCCCAGTCAGCGACTGCGAGAAGAACATATCAAGGCGATCTTCACTGGTCGGCACATCCAGCGGTTGTTCAACCTGGAGGCTCGCTTTGATGCGGTGCAGCAGGGCAATGAGCAGCCTCAACAGTGCTTCTAGCAGAACCACCAGGCGTGCAGCCAGAGCTTTGAACATCTGTAGGGGTTTCATGTTTCTACATCATACCACTTGGGATGTGTAGATGTAAGGATGCGCACCCTACCTTATACCATTTACGATTGTAGATAGCAGATTGCAGATTGCCGAACACGGCGTTCCAATGGGCTTTCGCGTTCTTGATAATGCGGCATGTTCAAGGGTAATTGGTATTATGCTCCGGGCCGAAACCGTTCCAATGCATCGCCATGATCGCGGAAGAGTGCCCCTTTAGGGCTCACGGCAATCCACGCTACCACGAACATATCGCCAATTGCACCAGCAGCGTTGAGGCTGAGGGCATAGATCAGCAGTGGCATGGCTAGGGCTGGGGCAACGGTGGCAATCAGCAGGCCGAGCAGGGTCATCAGGATGAGTGGGGCTGCGCCGGTGATGGCATAGGGCAAGCGGCTCAGGTACCAGTCGGGGGCGGCGGCGTAGGCGTAGAGCCCCTTGAAGCCGTAGTGGGGGCGGCTGCGGGTGAAGAGCCAGAAGCAGAAGCCGTGGATTGCTTCGTGTAGCCAAACGACGATGAAGGTTGTGAGCACCAGCATGAGCAGGACGAAGAGCATTTCAATCAGGCCAAAAGTGACGCTGATGCTGCCAAGATCGGGGCGTAGGCGCGCAATGAGGCCCATGAAGCCGAGCCCAAAGAGGACGAAGAGGATGACTGAGCCTAGGCTGAGCCCAAGTTGCAATGCTTTGTTGGTGGCAAGGTTGATCGCACCAGCAGGAAGGTAGTTGGGGGGCAGGGTTTTGGTTGCGGTGAATAGTCTGGTTGGGGGGGGTTGTCCATTATTCATCAAGTATTGAGGGGGCGTTTGGCCGGAACATATGCCATACGGTGAGCGGGCCGCCTTGGTTGGCTTGTAGCACATGGTAGCCAAAACGCTGATAGATCTCGCGGTTCTTCTCGTCACCAGTGAACAGGTAGATCCCCGCAGCTTGCCTGTCTTGCTCGCAGCGGGCGTGAATATCTTCCAACAGCAGTCTGCCGATGCCTTGGCCCTGGAATTCAGGCGCAACTGCGAGCAGCTCCAAGGTGTAGTGTGCGGGCGGCAGCATGGCGGGTGCCTTCATGGCTGGCTTGATGCGTAGGGCTTGACGCCAGCGCAGATCACCAATGATGCCCACCAAGGATGGCGCACGGCGCAGGATGGTCCAGAGGAGCTTAGGCCACGGCACAGACGTTGGCGTGGGTGGCTTCACCACCGCAATGCCCGCTAAGGTTTCACCTTCACTCACAGCAAGCAGTCGTTGCCCACTGACATGGCCGAACCAAAGCCGCAATTCACCTGCAATGGCATAGCGTCGCTGACGCGCCGGGGTGGAGAGGTTGTGGGTGTTGCGGGTGAAGCCCTCCTGGCGGAAACTGGCCGCGACTAAAGCCGCAGCGCTGGCCAACTGTGCTACAGGCAAGGTATGTACCTGTAGGCCCTGGTGTGTTGTTTCAATATGCATCATGTTGCTCCAGTAATACCATTTACGATTGTAGATTGCAGATTGCAGATTGCCGAACACGGCGTTCCAATGGGCTTTCGCGTTCTTGATAATGCGGCATGCCTCATGACATTCAAGCGCATTGAGACGCCATGTCCGGCTTTCAGTTGTCGGCTATTGGCTATCGGATTTGGTATAACGTGCATGTTCTCGCTCTATTCTAGCGGGTAGCGCACTGAGTTGCATGAGGCTAACGATTGGATATGCCCTCCGCCAAAAGGTTGAGCCCCCAGGGGCACGGCGGCACCGTGCCCCTACAAAGGGCGACTTTTGCGCTACTGCGATAACAGGCATTAGCAGCATTGATATGAGCACGCCTCCGCCAGATGGACGATCTGCAATCAGACGTGGGTTGGTGTTGTGCTGCGCTGCGTTGCGCTATGCTTATACCATTGGAGATTGGAGATTGCAGATTATAGAGCGATCATGAATACCTATGCCATTCGTGCGATTGTGCGGAAAGATCTCATGGTAACGCTCCGCAACAAAGGGGTGATGATCCCCCTGATTGTGGTGCCGCTGATCATGTTTCTTGTGATACCCGCAATGGTTGCTTTGGCCCCCCTGCTCGGTACGGGGCCGGGGTCGCCGCTGGCCGACCTAGAGCAGATGCTGGTGCAGATGCCGCCCGTGTTGCAGGCCAAGTTGGCCGCTTATGCACCGCTGCAGCAACTGGTCATCATGGCCCTCGTCTACTTCTTGGCTCCGCTCTACCTGATTGTGCCCTTGATGGTTGCCAGCGTGATCGCTGCCGACAGCTTCGCAGGCGAAAAGGAGCGCAAGACGCTTGAGGCGCTGCTCTATACGCCCACAACCGACCGCGAGTTGCTCTTGGGAAAGCTGCTGGCCGCTTGGCTGCCTGCGGTGGGGGTTGCCCTGGGCGGCTTTGTGGTCTACAGCATCGTGGCTAATCTGGCCGCCTGGCCGATCATGGGTCGCATCTTCTTCCCGCCCGCCATGTGGTTCATCCTGGCCCTCTGGGTCGCCCCTGCGGTTGCCGCCCTGGGCCTCATGGTCACCGTGCTGATCTCCACCCGCGCCCAGGGCTTCCAGGATGCCTACCAGATGGGGGCTATCGTTGTGCTGCCCCTCATCCTGCTCGTGGTTGGTCAAGCCGCTGGGGTGATCTACTTTAGCACCTGGCTCGTGGCCCTGCTTGGGGCTATCTTCTGGCTGGTGGACGCCCTGCTACTCTGGTGGGGCGGGCGCTGGTTGCGGCGGGCGGAGATCTTTCGGCGCTTGTGAAGAGAGAGAGGGTAGAGGTACAGAGGGTTGAACCACAGAGGCACAGAGGACACAGAGGTTTTTTTGTTAGGGAAGGTTTTAGAAACGCGCTTTCAGCTTTACCGTTGGAGTGCCGGCGTTAGCCGGCTAACGCCGGCACTCCAGCGTGTATACTCCCCGGCTTTTCAGACAGCTTCTAAGGAATGCAACTGTTGATACCCCCTCTGTGCCCTCTGTGCCTCTGTGGTTCAAACCCTCTGTGCCCTCTCTCTCCTCTACACCGCCCGCCGTACCTGCGCCACAACAGCGTTCATTGCGGCTTTGAGCGTATCAAAGACGCCGTTGCCTCTGAGCGCCGAAGCCTCGAAGATGGGGCGGTTGTGTAGATCAAGGTGACGCTTGAGATCGTTGACCGACATGACATGGGGGATGTCACGTTTGTTGAGTTGCACAATGATCGGGAAGGTACTCAAGTTTTCGCCCAACTCGATCAGGTGCTGCTCCATGGTGTACCACGCCTCCTGGTTTTCGGCGAGGCGTCCGGCTTGGGAGTCGACTACAAAGACGACGCCGTCGGTGCCTTGGAGAATCAGGCGGCGGCTGGCCGCATAGTAGACCTGGCCGGGGACGGTGTAGAGCTTAAATTTTGGCTTGAGATTGTTGACCTTGCCCATCTCAATTTGCAGGAAGTCAAAGAGCAGTGTACGCTCCTCGCGGGTTTTGAGCGAGATAAGTTGACCGCGTAGGTTGGTAGGCGTACGGGCGTGAATGAACTGGAGATTGGTAGTTTTGCCACAGAGTGCTGCACCGTAGTAGACAATCTTCAGGTTGAGTTCGCCAAGAGCCCAGTTGATAAACACGACGCACCTCTACCAGATAGAATCAAGTTGGGCACTGAAGGAACGTTCAAAGTCGTCGTTGACCGCTGGCGGCGGTGGAACCATTGCTGCCTTGCCGACAATCGGCAGGATGCGATCCGTGAGGCGCTTGATGGCCAGGCGCGACCAGCCTAGCGGTACGTCGCGGGCGGTGGCTAAGAGGAGCAGCAAGGCTTCGCCTACCCGCGCCACCAGAATGGTCAATTCATCATGCTCTTGGACGACTAGGTTGCATGAGCGCGAGCCGCCGAGCATACGTCCGATCTCAATCGTAGCCATGAGGTCGCCCGCCGCGAGGGCCGCGACGCTCGACATATCAACGTTGAGCCGATCACTCCAACTAACAATATCTTGGCCACTCAGGTCACCCAAAAAAGCACAGCGCACATCGGCCTGTTGCGCTACCTGAGCGAGCATGCCGCGTAACTCTTGGAGTTGCGCTGGCGATAGTACAAGGGATGAGCGAGCCATGGCACCTCCTAAGTATCAACCGAAGCATCATGCAGGTTATCGGAAAAGAGTCGATCAAATTCACTATCGAGTGAACTACTCAACTCAGCGGCCATCATTTCTCCGAGGTTGCCCTCAACAATGCGCATCTGACTGAGTTGAATAGCGGCGCGCCTGAGTTGCAGCCAGACGAAGCCGAGTTTGGGTTCAACAAAAGCTTTGGGGAAGATCAGGGTAATCAGCCGGTTTTTGCCCACGTTGGTGGCGTAGATGTCGAAATGCTTCCCTTCCAGCACGGTGAGGTGGCGCGTGTCGGGGTCTTTCAACATACGCCCTAGCTCAATCGAGTTGGCAAAGCTACCAGAGATCAGCGAACTGATCGAGGTCATATCAATCTCATCGGAGTCACCGCGATTGGTGATCACGTTGCCAATCTGGTCGGTGTAGAGCACCAGTTGGGCTTTGGTCTGGCGGCGCAGTACATCGAGCAGAATTTGCAGATCGCCCATGGTTGCAGCGGGGCGCATGTCGCCATCACTGCCACCGTCGGGCTCTTCGGGGCAGAGGCCGAGCATGGCCCCGGCCTTGTAGGCCAAGCGGGTATAGCCTAGATCGTTGCTGGCTACGCCCCAACCCAGTTGACGCAAGGCTGCAATCTCACTCATTGGCGTCGCTGGATGGTGCAACATGAAGACATGCAGCCGTGGCGCTCGTTCCGCCATGCGCCGGGCCAAGCTCAGATTTTCGCCATTCAAAGGGGCAATCAGCAGATCGGGATAGTTACGGGTAATATGCAACGGCGTGGCTGATGGCGCGGTCGAGATGCTAATATTGTCGTTTTGGGCAAGCGCCATCAGTTCAGTGCTTAACGCATGGTTTTGGGCTGCCGTAAGCCCAATGATTAAAATGCGTAATTTCATAGCGGAACCTTCAAGATCGTGGGGACGCAGATAGGGAGGGCAAAGCCTCCCTATGTCAGGTTGGTACTATTCATTGTCGTTTTGTTGCAGGGCTACGGATGGTTTCAGGGTTTATATGATAAAAAAACTGCCCTTGTGTAGAAGAAACTAACACCTGAAACCTACTCTAGCCGCGTGGGGGCGCGATAGTATCGCAGGGCAGACTAAACGCAAAGCTACTACCCTGGCCGTGCGTACTCTCGGCCCAAATCCGTCCGTTGTGCTGCTCGATCACCGCTTTGGCAATCGTCAACCCCAGGCCGCGCCCCGAAATCCCCAGGTGAGCGCTGCTCTCCGAGCGGAAGAAGGGATCAAAGACCTGATCCAGTTCGCTGGGCAGCATGCCCACGCCGTTGTCTTGCACCATGACCACCAGTTCGTTGCCTTCCTGGTAGGCGGCGACGCGAATCTGGGCTCCAGTGGGGCTATACTTGATCGCGTTGTCAATCATGGCGGCGACAGCGCGGCCCAAGCCCTCTTCCGAGCCATAGACCCGTGGCAGGCCGGGGGCGATTTCAAGGTTGACCTGCTGGGCGCGCCGCCCAAACTCGGCGTACTGGGTGCCAACCGCCGCTTCGATCAACAGGTCGAGGCGCAACGGCACACGGTATTCGCTCGATTCAAGCCGGATCTGGCCGAGCGCCAAGAGATCATTGACCAGCATGGTCAGTTCGCTGTTGAGCTTGACCACTTGGCCAATCAGGCGCGACTGCTGTTCGTTCAGTTCGCCCACCGTTGGTACGCGGGTGATCAGTTCGCGCAGCTCGCGCAGCGGGACACGGACAATGTTGGAGAAGTTTGAAAGGAAGCTTTCGTTGCGTTCGGCTTCGTTGAGGTTACCCCCGGCGGCCTGGATCTCCTGCAGGCTGGCGGTGGAACTCTCTTCGTGCAACACAAAGGCCCACAAGCCTTGGGCAAACTCGGTGACACTGACGCTCGCTTTGGCCCCAGTGGGCAGTTGCACCTCTTGGGTGCCGCTCTGCTCACCCATGAGCGCCTCGGCGAGCAGTGGGGCAAGGCACGAGCCACCACTGGCCACGAGGGGTTGCCCATGG
This sequence comes from Candidatus Viridilinea mediisalina, assembly GCF_002532535.1. Lineage (GTDB taxonomy): Bacteria > Chloroflexota > Chloroflexia > Chloroflexales > Chloroflexaceae > Viridilinea > Viridilinea mediisalina. The sequence goes on along the minus strand of NZ_NQWI01000035.1, from coordinate 15,193 downwards.
GCATCCATGCCCATACTGAGCATGCGTGCCAACGTGGGGGTGTAGGCGGTTACGCGGCCTTGCACATCAACGAGCAGCACGGCATCACCGAGCCGCTCGACGAGCATGCCCAGCTCACGGGTCAGGCTCGGGGCCGAGACGGTGCTGCGTGGGCTGGGGCTGCGCGGGCCGTTGCTTGGCACTATGGGCGCTTGCGGCACCGCAATATTGTTCGTTGGCACGGGCATGCGCTGTGCGCTTGCAGTTGTGCCGTTCAGGTTGAGCCCAATCAGCGCACCGATGCCGTGCATCAGCGCCAGGGATGGCCCAGAGATCGGGCGCTGGCCAGTGGCGAGCAGTAGGCCAAAGACCTGCTCATCGCGCAGCAGGGGCACAATCGTGAGCGTATCGCTTCCGGCCCACTCTACTACCCCCCCGATACCACTCGCAGCAGCGCTATTGGCGCTACCGGGGCGGCCACGGCGGATTACGCTAGCCACCACACCCTGCTGGATGATCATGCGCTGGGGTGCATTCCCATCAGCCGCCAAAGTCTGGAGTTGGTGATCGGCATCGAGCAGCCCCACCAGCAGGCGACTCACCCCCAACTCGCGTAGCATTTGGCGCATTTCTGCTTTAGCCAGCATCGCGGGCAGCCCATCAGCCTGCTGCAATGCGCCTGCCAACACCGGCCAGAAGTGGTCTTCGGGCATCAGGGCGCGGTAGGCATCCGCAGCCAACGGGAGCTCAGCGGCCATGGCTGCCGCGATGCGCGCCATGAAGGCGCGCTGGCTCTCGGCTTCAACCAGACTACTCAGTTGGTAGTTGTGGTCACTGAGCTGGGCAATCACCAAGGCAGCACGATCAACCAACTCCGGATCGCTGATCAGCCGCACGCGACACTGCGAGCCCTCGTATGAACTGAGCAGGGCACACGCCCCCTGTTGACCAGCCATCACGAGGAAGGGCGCACCGCCGAAATCGTCGGCCAGCACCACAATCGTATCGCGGGGGCGCGCTTCCAGGTTAATCGAACCGCCGACAAAGCAGCACGCCTCCATATCGGTCGGACGGTGGCGTACCAAGAGCGCCGTAAAGGCGCGAACCTGTTCGAGACTCATCAAGTGGCCCGACCCCGCTTGCAGGCCGAGCAGGGCAGGCAGGGAGAATGTGGCCGCGGCGCTGATCATGGTCGTTCTCCTGACGCGAGCATAGGCTTAGCCCCACCGCTCATGAACCAATGTAGTAATCTGATTAACGATACTCCGCAAGTCGCCTGAGGGGAAGACGCCGGTCGGAATGAGTGTACGCAACGAAGGCCGCTGCTGGAAGGCGATGCCACCGCAGAGGAAGATCGGGCGCGGATCACCCATGTTTTCGATCATCTTGCCAACCTCAGCCATACTATTGGCCGCGTTGATCGTACTAGCCGAGAGGGCCACAATCTGCGGGCGCAGGTGTTCGATCATCTCCTCAATCGTCGAGTTGGGCACACTCTGGCCCAAATAGACCACCTGGAAGCCGCTCCAGCGCAGGAAGAGCGAGAGCATAATCGCACCGATCTCGTGCAACTCGCCTTGGGTACAGCCTACCACCGCCAGCGGCCCACCGGGGGCACTAGCCGAGGCATTGAGCAGATTGAGCAATTTGGTCTGCACAAAGCGGCTCGTGAAGTGCTCGGAGGCAACCGAAACCTCACCACGGTGCCAGGCATCACCCACATCAATCTGCAGTGGGGCCAAAAGCTCGGTACAGATCGTCTCGGGCGTATAGAGCGCACAAGTCTCGCGCCAGATCTGCTCAGCCGTCTGCTGGTCATAATTGACCAACGAGCTCATCATGCGGGCACGCAGCGAGGCCCAGCTATAGGGCTGGCCATCGCCCTGCGCGGGCGCAGGCGTCGCAGCGGGCGCAGGCGCCGGGCTTGAAGTTGGGCGCATCCAACCGGGCAGACTGAAACCACCAGCCGCCGCAGGACTCCCGGCTACCGGCGGGCTCGCCGCAGGCGGCGCAGGCGGTGGGGTCGCCGGGGCAGCCGGGGGCGTTGGGGTTGCCGGGAGAGCCGAGGGGGGTGCAGACGGTGCAGGGAAGCCAGGCACCGTCGGGGGGGCCGGGAAGGCCGGAGGAGGCGCAGGCGTATCGCTCTGCGGAAAGCCGTCGGTCGCATCGGCAAATGCATCAGCCAAGGCATCGCCCACACTGGGAAAGCCCGACGCCGCACCGTTGGTTGACTTTGGCGGAATTACACCGCGTTGCTCAAGGATCCGAGCAAGCAGGGTGGATAGGGCAACCGCGCCATCGGCAGTATGCGAACTGGCGGGATCGGGATCACTCTGTCCAACCAGCAGCACACCCCAGAGCCCGCCGCCAATCATGACCGGCACGGCAGCCACCGACTGGGCCTCCGGGATAAGCTGTTGGTCGGCATCACCGGGGGCAAGCTGGCGTAGCACCATAGCGCCCTGCTGGAGCGCTTGGATGGCCGCACTCTGCGGATGAGCCGGGGCCATCGCCATATTGCTACTCGCCGCAACCGCGTTCAGTTGGCCATTCTCATAGCGATAGAGCACGGAACCGAGCGACTCATGGTGCAACATGAGCGCCTCGACCACATCGCCAAAGAGCCGCTCCATGGGCAGTTCGCGGTCTTGCAGCAGCATGAGCAGATCGGGGACTTCATTTAGACAACCCAAGAGATCGTGGCGGTCGCGTTCGGCATGATTAGCCATCTCAAAGGCAATCTGGGCCCAATGGGCCGCCTGAGCCGCACGATCACGCACAGCCACAATCGGAGCAGGAGCGCCACGGGTGAGGCTCAACAAAAGCCCAGCGCGGCTCACCACTCGTTCATCACTGGTTAGCACCCCATCAAAGATCAAACGTCGTCCAGCGCCAGCATTCGGTTCAGCCACAACATTGGCAATCAACGCTCCCCAGAAGACTGGGCTATCCAGCATAACAAACCACTCTTGGGAGAGCGCCGCGCCACGGGCAACCGGAACAAACTGAACATTGGGAATGGAAGGAGGTTCGGTATCAGCTTCGCCATACACCGTGACGCTACGGCAGAGCGATGCAATCTGACTGATCCGCGCCTGATGCATACGGAAGAGCGAGAAGCGCAACGTGCCAATTGCAAGATCGGTATTCTGGCTTTGTTCAGGGGTAATGCCGGTCAATTGCCGACTCAGCACAATGAGAGCATCGGCAGGACGGCGCCAGCGGCGTTCTTCGGGCAGGTGGCTCACCAGCTTGAACAGCGAGGGCCCAGCCCCGCGGGTCGCGAGTGTGGCGGCGGCAGGTTGTGTCATAATGTTCCTCACACACGGCCTTGTGAGAGGGTTCTTTCCCTCAACTCGATAAAAGCCCATGTTCGCCGTGTTTGGCTACTAGGGGGACTAACTGTTATTACACACGAAAACTGTGGCCCTGAACGTGAGGCGAACGCAAGCGTTTCGTTAGGATTACGTTAGGGGCTACGCCCGAATAACCGTCACCGTCCGCCCAGCGGGGCTGAGTGCGGTCGTGTACTGGTACGCTGACTGATCGGCGGTTGGTCGCTGCGCCGATCAAAGATCACGAGCCAGCCGCTCTCTAGCCCAAGACCATGCAGATAGGCGTCGAGTTGGCTCAACCCGCGCTCCAAGGGATCATCTTTGCCGTCGCGCCACACCTTGAGTTCGATGCCCAGCGTTACGTCGCCGTAGCGCAGGCAGAGATCCATGCGCCCACTGGCAATCGCGTACTCGCGTTCGAGGGTGCCACCGCCATTGACAACGCGGTGCAAAAAGGCCATTAGCACAAGGTGCGGGGCGATCTCGTGGTAGGGTGCGCTAGCCAACAAGGGCTGGCCATGCTGCCGCCAGAAAGCGAGGAAGGCATCGCGCAGACATTCTACATCGAGGCTGCCGTCGGAGCGCAGCCACGTGGGGTGGATGCGTGGCAGCGAGTCTTGAGGCCCCCTGGCTAAGACACGCGGAATGACTTCGCGGTAGACCGGGTTGGCGATCACCAGCCCACCAGCCGGATCGCGGCGCACCAAACCCAAGTCCAGGACAAACTGCCGGTCATCGCCTGGCACATTATCCAATGCACGGCCTGCCAACATCGGCTCGATGACGTGGCGCACGTGCGGTTCGCGTAGCCGCTCGGCCAAACTATCGAGGTGGGTATCCTGCCGCTGGATCAGTAACTCTTTCGCCGCCCTGATCGCCGCCGCATCCACCGGCTGGGCTGGGTCGCGGACAACAACTTGCACCGCCTGGCGGGCGAGGGCATTGACCAGCCACGGCTGCCCTTGGGTCAACTCAAAGGCAAGTTGGAGCGCCTCCGGTGTAAAGATCTGGCCGGTGTCATGCGTGTGCTGGGTGTAGAGTTCCGCCACCTCTGCGGCACTGAAGTTGCGTAGCGTCAGCGCCTCAACTTTGATATTGAAGGGACTCGCAGTATAGAGCCGGTCACTTCCCCCAGAAGCTACTTTGTAGTCACGCACGTCGCGCAGCCCGATCAGGGCCAATGCCCAAGGAAAGGCACGCGGGCGATTGGGATAGCCGGCACGGAGTTGGCGCAGCACGGAGATCAGGGTCGTATCTTGCAGCGCATCAATCTCATCCAGAAACAGCACCAAAGGTCTTGGAAGCGCCTGACACCAGGCTTGTAATGCTTCGGCAAGCCGTTGACCTTGGGGCGCTTCAGGCCACGGTGGTGGGCGCAGTTCAACCGGCAGATCGTCAGCCCACATGCGCCAAGAACTCAGAATCGCCAATTCGGCGGCACCGGGATCGGTATTGAAGGCCGCGCCCACCTCCATTGAGACGAGCGCCGCTGCATAGCGCCCGGCAGCCGTCACCTGACGGGCCAACGCGATCATTGCCGTCGTCTTACCACTCTGGCGCGGGCCGTGAACAACAAAGTAGGCCTTTTGGTCAAGCAACAGTTGCACATCGGGCAGGCGGGCCGTGGCAGGCAACATATAGTGATCAGCAGGATTGCACGGCCCGGCGGTATTAAAAAAGCGCATTGGTTTTGCCTTCGGGTGATGTGGACGCGAGGACGCGAGAACGCGAGGACGCGAGGACGCGAGGACGCGAGGACGCGAGGACGCGAGGACGCGAGGACGCGAGGACGCGAGGACGCGAGGACGCGAGGACGCGAGGACGCGACTCGCAAGATGGTACAGCGATCTTCCACTTCCTATTTCCTAACCCATGTATACCAAAGCGCCGCCCCCAGGGCAACCAGCGACATCACGGCCCAGACGAAGGCCCAGAAGATGGGCGGCAGGAAGGTGATCTCAGCCATGGCGTGGGCATCGCTCTGGCCCGGCATGGTAGAGAGAAACATCAGGCCGCGCAGGTCGCCAAGGGCGCTCAGGCCAACCCAAAAGGCTACCAGGTTGAGCATTGCAAGCGACCAGATGGTGCTGAGGCGCCATGCGATTGCGATGAAGCTTACGCCAATCAGGATGCCCATGCCCAGAGTGAGCAGCCCGCCCGCCATTGCTGGGCTAAAGACTGTTGGCAGGGCGTAGCGTATGGTCATGAGCACCAAGGCACCTCCGAGCAAGCCGAGTGCATTGCGGCTCGCCTGGGGGTTGCGGCCCAACATAATCAGTGCCGCACCAAAGAGCGAGGTACCCACATAGCCCGCCGGAATGATGATCCAGCGGATGCCACCAGCCGTATAGGCCAAGCCCGATCCGTCGGCAAAGACAACAAAACTGATGAACTGGCCACCTGTCAGCAGTGCGGCCAGGCCATGGCCCAACTCGTGGATCATCGTGGTCAAGAGGCGGAACGGAAAGACCAACGGCCCCAACCAGCTCAGGGCAAACGCACTAAATGCAGCCACGAGCGGTACCATCACGGGGGCTTGCGTTTTAGGAGGAGGCAGGGAAGTCATAGGCTTATACCAATTACCATTGAACATGCCGCATGCCTAATGCCATTCAAGCCCATTGAGACGCCATGTCCGGCTATCGGCTATCGGCTATCGGCTATCGGCTTTGGTACTACTCGGCTGCAATCACGATAAAGAGCCGTGCTGTCGCCACGCCTTCGGCGTTGAAGCCGGGGCTGGCGCTGAAGGCCATGGCGCGAATGGGCTGCATGCGCTCGCGCAGATCGGGATCGTAGAAGCCCAGATGGCGGGAAAGATTGACCGCCACGGGCATGTTGATGTAGAGCATGCTGCCTAGCGGGTTGGGCTGTTGGCGGGTGGCGGCTTGGTATGTGTGCTGCTGGCTGAACGAACTAGCCGGGCTTGTTGCCGCGCTGATCGCCTCGGCACCAACGCCGAGTACGAACTCATCATTGACAAAAGCTTGGCCAAGCTGAACGCCGGGCATGGGCTCAATGATCTGCCACGAACTGCCCCCAATCTCGCGTTGCTCAAATTGGAAGTCACCCATGAAGCCAAGCATCATTTCGAGTGAGCGCAAGATCTTCGCAATACCCTGTTCGGCAAGGCTGATCTGCTCGGTTTTCAAGGCAAAATAGCCAGTCATGGGCAGGTCACTCTCAACACGTGGCAACAGGACAAGCTGAGCTTCGCCGTAGAACCAAGCGAGCAGGTCATCTTCAAGGCTAAAGCCAAACTCACGCTCAAATTCTTGCAGTTGCCGTTCACCGCCGGGCTGCTCCCGAATACCATCCAGCACACTCGCTTTGAAGCTGGGCGGGATGGCAAAGGCAACGAGGGTGGCACTCGCATCACTGATGCGCCCAATGCGCTGCGTTTGGATGGGATGTTCAAACTGGGCCAGGAGCGCTTGGCTACCCGAACCAAGTTGACTGCGGTCGAGGCTCGCGACGGCATCAAAGGCGATCCCGTCGGCGTAGGCGCTGATCGCAAAGCCCAGGCCGTGGAGTGCGGCAACAATTGCGCGCTGATCGGCCTGTTGGCGCTCCAACGTGAGCGGCAGATCGAAACCCTGCTCACCGAAAATCTCCAACAGTGGCGCACCCGCGACATACAGATAGCCCAAGCGATCATTGGGCAGCGCGGCACGCACCTTCTGAAAATTGGGGTTCGCCTCGAGCGTCGCGTTACTTGAGGGATCGCGGGTCACAATCCCGCGAATCAGCTCTGGCGAACCAGCAAAGATCACATAGTCGCGCACAAGCGCAAAGGCATCCAGCACCTCACTAGGCCCGCCGCCTTGCCGCGCATAGATCTGCACACCCTGCAATTCCTCAACGGCAAACTGCATGCCTTGGCTCTCACGGTGCTGACGCTGCTTATCAAGGAACGCCTGGGCCTGCCCATTGTTGCGCGAGGTAAAGATCAAGATCATCTCGTCGGCATCATCAAGGTTCGGGCGATCAATGGCGCCAACATTCGGCACCGCATCAAGCAGCGCCCGATTGAGCGCCCATGCAATCTCCGTACCGAGCCAAGGCGCAATATCTTGCTCAAAATTCACCCCCAACGCCTCAGCCAACTGGTTCGTAACCGGCTCATCGGCGCTACTGGGCACCACTTGGTCATCATCAGGGAAAGCCTGTTGCAAGCGAATAATCTGCGGCAGATCGGCCAAACTCGGCGTCACCGCCGCAAAGACGTGGGTCTCTGCCGCCAAGATGCGCGGGATCGTATCGGGGCGTTGGGTCATATACTGCCACGTCAGATAGCCCGCACCCACTAAGCCGGTACTTAGTACTAACACACCGACAACCAACATCCCAATAATCAGCACCTTTGCTCCGCCAAAGCCCGCCGCCTTCGCAGTCGCTTCGGGAGTGGTCATGAGGATTCTCCTTACGGAAAGAGGAAAAATGGCCTTGAAACCATCCGCTACAACTCAAAGTATAGCGTGTTCTCCTCAAATGCAATAGAGCAAAAGTAGGAACGAGGATGCGTGAGGCGAAGAGGCGAGGGGTTCGCATCCTCGCGTCCTTGCGTCCTCGCTTCTTCGTGTCCTTGCAAACTATAAAGCCGCCACGAACCCTCCCTTACCACGTTACGTTTACGCTATTGGCGTACATGGGGCACACCTGCGGAGCTTCTCACGGCGATTCCATATATCATCACGAGCATACCGAAAGTCACGAAGATTAAACCTATAAAAAAAGATACAGATAAACCTAATTTTTGTTCGCCAATGTATTGTTCATGTGTGCCAGCAAAGACGATTTGGGCATTGATAGTGTTTCCAGCACCATCTTGAACAATACTTCCAATTACTGTCACAGTGTGGCCATGAACAATCCCAGAGTAGCGCCTATCTCCATATCTGTCCCATGAAATTGACTGATAGTTGACATGTGATCCCTGAAGTTGGTAGTCCCGATTACTAATCTGGATCACGCCCTCAACCTCTAGCGTTAGCGGTTGGGTGGTCGTACCCACACGCCTCCAGACGAGATCGCCGTCACTATCACGCTCAAGTCGTTCTTCTCGATAAGCCACAAATTCATGACGCAGCTTTGGCGTGGCAGAGCTAATCACACCCTGAACGAGTACCTCTTGACCATGAGCGGCCTGGGCGATAGCTGGAGCGGATAAAGGATCGAGACGCTCAGCGCGATCGGCCTGTTGCAGTGATCCACGCGTTATGAAAAGGCCAATGCCACTACCTAAAACCACAAAGAAAAATCCAAAGAGAATAATGAGAATTCTTTGTTCCGTCGTCATCTTTGGGGGCTCCTTTCTTGTTTATGTGTACTCATCTATGGTACGTATACAGACTGGAATCGTTACATCCCATTTCAGATTGTAGATTGTTGATTGCAGATTTTCGCACGATGTAGCCCTACCTAGACAAGGTCGTTATACTAGTTCCTAACTCTATGTGGTATATCTGGATGCCACATCAATGGCGCGGCACGCAAAGTTGCGGGTCGCAAAGGAGTTAGGAATTCTCATGAGTAGCAATGCACGCACACCGACGGGCCTACGCATCGGTTTTGTCTCGACCCGCTTTGCAGGGACGGACGGGGTTTCGTTGGAGACGATGAAGTGGGCGGAGGTGTTGACCCATCTGGGCCACCACTGTTTCTACTTCTCAGGTCAGTCCGATCTACCCCCTGCCCAGAGCCGGGTCGTGCCAGAGGCTTTTTGGGAGCATCCGCAGGTGGCGCGGGTGCAAGAGGTTGCCTTTAGTACGATGCAGCGCCCGCCTGAGATTTCGCGGCTGATCCGCGAACTTCAGGAGTTGCTGAAGGCGCAACTCTCTGCGTTTGTGCGTGATTTTTCGATTGATCTGTTGATTGTTGAGAATGCGCTGGCTATTCCGATGCACCTGCCGCTCGGTGCCGCGCTGACGGAGTTTATTGCCGAGACCGGTTTGCCGACGATTGCCCATCATCACGATTTCTTCTGGGAGCGCAAGCGTTTTTTGACGGGTTGCGTCTGGGATTATCTGAATATGTGTTTTCCCCCCCAGTTGCCTTCGATCCGCCATGTGGTAATCAATTCGTCGGGCTCCCACCAGTTGGGCCTGCGGGCCGGCATCTCCTCGCTGCTGGTGCCCAATGTGATGCACTTTGAGCGCCCACCAACGCGCTCCGATGCCTATACCGCCAATCTGCGGAGCGACCTTGGCTTGGCGCCCGATGCCTACTTGGTACTCCAGCCGACACGCATTGTGCAGCGTAAGGGCATTGAGCATGCGATTGAACTGTTGCACCGCATGCGGCGGCGCGGCCTGCCTTGCCACCTGGTCATTTCCCATGCCGGTGGCGATGAGGGCAACGCCTATGTGCAGCGCGTCTGTGACTATGCCGAGTTGCTTGATGTGCCGTTGAGCCTGGTTGGCGAGCGGGTGAAACCCACCCGGGGGCTGACTGCCGCTGGCGAGAAGATCTATACCCTTGATGATGTCTACCGCCAGACCGATCTGGTCACCTACCCTTCTACGATTGAAGGCTTTGGCAATGCCTTCCTCGAAGCGGTCTACTTCCAACGCCCCTTGGTAGTCAATCGCTACTCCATCTACACCTACGACATTGCCCCCAAAGGCTTCCAGGCAATCGAATTTGACAGCTTCATCACCGATGAGACGGTTACACAGGCTTGTGAGGTATTGCAGCACCCCGCCGAGATTCACCCCATGGTTGAACACAACTACGCACTGGGCTTGCGCTACTACTCCTATGGCGTGCTACGCCGTTCGCTCAAGCAGCTCATCGTTGATCTCTTCGGCGTAGATCAACCCAACGGCCAGCGGAACGGGCGTCGCGCTGAGGGAGTGCCGGTGCCTGTCTAGGCTAGGGTGAGGAGCCGAGGAAAGAGAAAAGAGGTTCAAGCGCAAACATGAGCCTGTGAGATCTCACAGGCTAAGAAGCCGTCTGCAAAGCTAGTGGGCATGCATTGGAGTGCCGGCTTTAGCCGGCTGAAGCCGGCACTCCAATGCATGGCTTCCCAAAGCCCTATGCGTGGCCTCCGAGCCTAGTATAGTCCAAACTGGACTATACCTAATCAATCCTGACTATACTTTTAGTATAGTCGCTGCACAAGGTATAGTCCAAGCTAGACTATACCTTTTCTATACCTCAAGTATAGTGACATCCCTGGCGCGGTGCTATAGGCTAAGTAGCATAGGAGCAATGTGAAGAAGGAGAAAGGAGAAACGAGGAGAGATACCGAGGATTGAACCACAGAGGCACCGAGGGCACAGAGGTATTGTATGAAAGGTAATACGAACATATATTTGCTTTGCCACACATTCCATTTCTCTGTGTGCTCTGTGTCTCTGTGGTGCAATCCTCGGTATCTCTGCAAAAACTCTATGACTAAAAGCTCCCTCATGGCCCCCCCCAAACTCTAGCGTTCAGCTCAGAAACCATGTGCTGTCCGCCCACGCTGTCGTCTGACGGATGCTTTAAGGAGAAACAACGTGTTGACAACCAAACGGCTCGCAACATTTTTGATCGTCGTATGGCTCTTCCTCTTAGCCATCCCGATGCCCATGTCCGCCCAAGAACTTGATTGGACAATAGATAGAATAAGCGACCCCGAAAACCCATCGGGTACGCTGTATAGTATTGCGTATGGCGACGGCCAGTGGGTAATAGTGGGTTTTACTGGCATTTTCACCTCGCCTGACGGAATGAATTGGACAAAACAATCCAATGAACCAGTTTGGTTTACTGACGTCGCATATAGCGGCAATCAGTGGGTAGCGGTGGGTTATACGGGCAGGATCTACACCTCGCCCGACGGCATCGAATGGACGCAACGAGATTCGGGTATGCTGAGACCTCTTCGAGGTGTTGCCTATGGGGCTAATCAGTTTGTGGTGGTTACACAGGGCATCATTGGCGACCCAAACGACGAGAGTTACATCCTCACCTCGGGCAACGGCGAGAACTGGTTCTCATCGAATGCGAATACTACAGATGGTCTTCTCGGCGTTGGATTTGGCAACAACCGTTGGGTGGCGGTGGGTGAGGATGGTGTCATCCTCTCCGGAACACACCCTTCGGGGTTGGTTCAACGGGCGAAGGTGACAGATGAGCATCTTTATGCTGTCGCATATGGTGACGATCAATGGGTAGCGGTAGGCGACAATGGTACCATCCTCACCTCGCCCGACGGTTTCAACTGGGCAGTACAGGATTCGGAGGAAAGTAGACTGCTGTATAGTGTCGCGTATGCGAACGGACGCTGGGTCGCGGTGGGCAACGATGGTGCCGTCATCAGTTCATCCGACGGCGAGAACTGGTTAATAGATAGGGTGGCCGCGATCAACTGGCGTGGTCTGACGTATGCGAATGACCAGTGGATAGCGGTGGGGGAGTTTCGCCAATTCACTGTCGCCCAAGAGCCCACCCGACCCTCAGCGCCTACGGTGAACCAACCCACATCCGGTAGCACCGTTGGCTCGCGCCCCACCTTTAGTGGCACGGCGGAGGCGGGGAGTACGGTAACGGTGACTGATGGTGATAACAATGAACTCTGCACCGCCACCGCAGGCGATGACGGCGCATGGAGTTGTCCATCTACCCGCGACCTCGCAGCAGGGCCGCAGACGGTCAGCGTGACGGCGAGCAATGATGCGGGCGAGAGCGAGGCGACCACCCGCGAGGTTACGGTGGATACCACCGCGCCTGGTGCCCCCACGGTGAATGAACCCGCAGCCGGGGGTGCGGTCAATACCCCACGGCCCCCCATCAGCGGCACCGCCGATCCCAATAGTAGTATTGTCGTTGCCGACGACGATGGCAATGAGCTTTGTACCGCCACCGCGAGTGCGACCGGCGCGTGGAGTTGTACGCCCACCAGCAATCTGGACGAGGGGCCGCAGACGCTCGCGGTGACGGCGACCAATGCTTTGGGCAACCCCAGCCCAGCGACACCCCACAGCTTCACCGTAGACACCACCCCGCCGGATGCGCCCACGATCACCGGCCCGGCGGCGGGCGACACCACCGGCCTGCGCCCGACCTTCAGCGGCACCGCTGAACCTGGTAGCACCGTGACGGTCAGTGATGATGATGGCAACGAGCTTTGTACCGCCACCGCAGGCGATGACGGCGCGTGGAGTTGTACGTCCACCAGCGATCTGGACGAAGGCCCGCAGACGGTTCGCGCCACCGCGACCGATGCGGCGGGCAACACGAGCCCCGCGGCTACCCGCGATTTCACCGTTGAGGCTGGCCCCGATGCGCCCACGATCACCGGCCCGGCGGCGGGCAGCACCACCGGCCCGCGCCCGACCTTCAGCGGCACCGCTGAACCCGGCAGCACCGTGACCGTCAGTGACGATGATGGCAATGAACTCTGCACCGCCACTGCGAGCACGACCGGCGCGTGGAGTTGCACTGCGACGACTGCCCTGCCCGCAGGCCCGCAGACGGTTCGCGCCACCGCGACCGATGCGGCGGGCAATACCAGCCCGGAGGCCACCCGCGATTTCACGGTTGAGGCTGGCCCTGATGCGCCCGTTATCACCGGCCCGGCGGCAGGCAGCACCACCGGCCCGCGCCCGACCTTCAGCGGCACCGCCGAGCCCGGCAGCACCGTGACCGTCAGTGACGATGATGGCAATGAACTCTGCACCGCCACCGCGAGCGCGACCGGCGCGTGGAGTTGCCAATCCACCCGCGACCTGCCCGCAGGCCCGCAGACGGTCAGTGTGACCGCCACGGACGATGAGGGCAATACCAGCCCTGCGGCTACCCGTGAATTCACGGTTGCGGAGCCAACCCTGGATGCACCCACGATCACCGGCCCGGCGGCGGGCAGCACCACCGGCCCGCGCCCGACCTTCAGCGGCACGGCTGCGCCCGGCAGCACCGTGACCGTCAGCGACGATGAGGGCAACCCACTCTGCACCGCCACCACAGCCGCCAACGGCACCTGGAGTTGCCCATCCACCCGCGACCTGCCTGAAGGCCCGCAGACGGTCAATGTGACCGCCACGGACGATGAGGGCAACACCAGCCCTGCGGCTACCCGTGAATTCACGGTTGCGGAGCCAACCCTGGATGCACCCACGATCACCGGCCCGGCGGCAGGCAGCACCACTGGCCCGCGCCCGACCTTCAGCGGCACTGCCGAACCCGGCAACACCGTCGTCCTCACCGATGACGAGGGTAATCCCATCTGTCGCGCCACCGCAGATGCCGCAGGCAATTGGAGTTGTGCGCCCAGCCGCGACCTGCCCGAGACCATGCAGAGCGTCACGGCGACCGCGATTGATCCCGATGGCCGCAGGAGCCCCCCCACCACCCAGGAGGTGAAGGTGGATCCGAGTGCCCGGCCCAGTGCCCCCATCGTGGATCGCCCCGCCGCTGGCAGCACCACCAGCCCCCAGCCGGTCTTTAGCGGCACGGCTGCCCCCGGTGGAACCGTCATCGTCGCCGATCCGGACGGCACCGAACTCTGCCGCGCCAGTGTGCGTGCCAATGGCGCATGGGCCTGTGGCGCGAACATCCCCTTGCCCGCCGGGCCACAGCAGATCAAAGCCACGCTCGTAGACCCCAAGGGCCGCACCAGCCCGGAAACCACCCGCGACTTCAACGTTGACGCGGATGCCAATCCCGATCGCCCCGTGCTTCGTCAGCCCGCACCTGGTGCCACGGTCGGCCCGCGTCCGCGTTTCAGCGGCGTGGCTGCGCCGGGCAACACCGTGAGCGTGCGCGACCCCGAGGGTGACGTGCTCTGCACGGCCATCGCCGAACGCAACGGCCACTGGAGTTGCCCATCCACCCGCGACCTGCCCAACGGCCCGCAGGAGATCTCTGCAACCGCCGAGGATGCTGCAGGCAAGACCAGCGACCCGACGCCGCGCACGGTGAACGTGGACGGCAATCCCCCAGCAGCCCCGACCCTCAACCAGCCCGCCGAGGGAGCCACCGTGAGCAAGCGGCCCACCTTCAGTGGCACCGCCGAACCGGAGAGTACCGTCACGGTGCGTGACGATGACGGCAAGCTGCTCTGCACGACGACGGCGAGTGCCGACGGCACCTGGAGTTGCGCCTCCAACCACGACCTGCCCGAGGGCGAAGCGACCGTGCAGGTCACCGCGACCGACCCGGTGGGCAACACGAGCCCCGCGATTACACGCAGCTTCAAAGTAGATCCGAGCAAGCAACCGGAGGCCGCGCTAATCAACGAGCCCGCCGAGGCGAGCACCGTCAGCCCACGCCCGACCATCAGCGGCACCGCCGCGCCGGGCAGTCGTGTCACGGTGGTAGATGACGAGGGCAACCCGATCTGCAGCACGACGGCCACAACCAACGGCACCTGGGCCTGCGTGCCGCGCACGCCCTTGGCGGAGGGCGAGCAGCGCATCCGCGCCATCGTCACCGCCCCAGACGGCACCACCAGCGAAGAGACCCCGCGGAGCTTCAAGGTTGATCCGACGGCAGGGCCCACCGCCCCCACCTTGATCACACCGACGGCGGGCAGCACCACCGATCGGCGCCCGCTCTTCAGTGGCACCGCCGAGCCGGGGACGACGGTGCTGGTGGAAGACCCGTTGGGCAACCCGGTCTGCCTCGCCCGCACCGCCGCCGACGGATCGTGGAGTTGTCAGCCCGACTACGACATGGATCTGGGCCCGCAGCAGGTGGTGGTCAGCGCCCGTGACGACGACGGTCAACACAGCGCCCCGATCACCCGCAACTTCAATATCCTCTACCGCTACTGGTTCCCCGTCTTTGCCATTGACTAGGTAGAAGAGCCCTTCGAGTCCTCAGAGCAAAGCCGCCCCGGCGGGGCGGCTCTACTCTGCAAGCATCCACCAAATCGTCTCAGTCCAGTCTCT
>NZ_NQWI01000331.1 GCF_002532535.1 Candidatus Viridilinea mediisalina | reverse complement strand
CATCCAAGCCAAAGTCATCCAGTGAGAAGGGCTCCGGCTCGCTCGGCGTCGCTGCGTCCGCCGCAGGCGTCTGTTCCGCCTCAAGGGCCGCAATCTCTTCCGGCGAGAGGCCAAGGTCGCTCAATGAGAAGGGCTCCAACTCCGGTTCACTCGGGGTGGCTGCCGCCTCGGCTGGGGCTGCGGGTTCTGCCGCATCCAACCCAAAGTCGTCAAACGAGAAGGGCTCTGGCTCACTGGGCGTTGCCGCTGCCTCGGCTGGGGCTGTGGGTTCCGCCGCATCCAAGCCAAAGTCATCGAGCGAGAAGGGCTCTGGCTCACTGTGCAGCGCTGTGTCCGCCGCAGGCGTCTGTTCCGCCTCAAGGGCCGCAATCTCTTCCGGCGAGAGGCCAAGGTCGCTCAACGAGAAGGCTTCCAACTCTGGTTCGCTGGGCGGGGCCGCTTCCGCCGCAGGCGTCTGTTCCACCGCATCGAGCCCAAAGTCGTCAAACGAGAAGGGCTCTGGCTCACTGGGCGTTGCCGCTGCCTCGGCTGGGGCTGTGGGTTCCGCCG
>NZ_NQWI01000330.1 GCF_002532535.1 Candidatus Viridilinea mediisalina | reverse complement strand
CTGATCGAGCGCCTGCCCGAGGTGGTTGAACTATGGTATAGTTTTTGTGATCAGACCTCCGGTCGGGACGATATGCTAACGCTGCTGCGCTACCTCGCTGCCGCCGGCAAGCATGTGACGCTGCAAGAGATCATTGACGTGGTAGGAACAACCATTCCCTTGGGAGGTGCGCTCATGGGTACGATTGCTGAAGAGTTGATTGAGCAGGGCCTGCAAAAGGGTGAACAGATCGGCCTGCAAAAGGGTGAACAGATCGGCCTGCAAAAGGGTGAACAGATCGGTCTGCAAAAAGGTAAGCAAATCGGACTACAAGAGGGTGAACAGATCGGTCTGCAAAAGGGCTTGCGGCAGGGTCGTCAACTGGCCCAGCAGGGCTTGCAGCAGGGCCGCCAACTGGCCCAGCAGGGTCTGCTGACTGGCATCCGCCTCTCCTTGAAGTGCAAGTTTGGCACCGAAGGCGAAGCCCTGATGTGCGAGGTTGCCGCTATCGAGGATGTTGCACTGCTCCAATTGCTTGCTGACACCGTTGAGCATATCGAGAGTGTTGAG
>NZ_NQWI01000219.1 GCF_002532535.1 Candidatus Viridilinea mediisalina | reverse complement strand
CCAGCGATGGGAAGCCGACAGGCATCGTAGTGCCGACTTCAGTCGGCTGAGGTCTTTGCCAGCGATGGGAAGCCGACTAACGTCGGCACTACGGTGGTCGTGAACCACAAGGCTTCGCCTTGCCATACAAAAAACCATGCGTATTGCAATTCTTGGTGCTGGGGCCCTCGGTGGGCTGATTGGCTTCTATTTGGCCCGTGTGGCTGATGTTGTGCTTGTGGATACCTGGGAGGCCCATGTGGCGGCGATCAAGGCCCACGGGTTGATCTGTGAGTATGCCGGGCAGACGGAGGCGCGCTCAGTGTGCGCCGTGAGTGAGCCGCATCATGTTGCGCCTGTCCCCATTGCCCTCGTGCTGGTCAAGGCTCATCAGACCGCGTGGGCGGCTCGGGTGGCCGCGCAGCTCCTCACGCCCGATGGGGTCGCTTATACGTTGCAGAATGGTTTGGGTAACTACGATATGTTGGCTGCCAGTCTGGGGGCTGCGCGGGTGGGTCAAGGGGTGACTACCCTTGGTGCAACGCTGCTTGGGCCGGGGCGTGTGCGCTTGGCCGGGCTTGGCCCAACTACCCTTGGTAGTGTGCCCGAGGCCCAACGGGCAGCGGCGCTGGCCGAGCAGTTCAGCGCAAGTGGCCTCGCTACCAGTGTTAGCACTGAGATCGAAGGCTTGATCTGGGGCAAGCTGTTGGTGAATGTGGGCATCAATGCGCTCACGGCGCTGCTGCGCGTGCCCAATGGTGCCCTGGCCACCAGCCCAGAGGCGCGTCAACTGCTTGAGGCTGTTGTGTGCGAGGCGGCGGCTGTAGCCGCCGCCAAGGGGCTCACGTTGCCCTACGCCGATCCTGTTGCCCATACGCTGGCTGTCGCACAGGCCACGGCCAGCAACCAATCTTCAATGCTCCAAGACATCCTGCGCGGCAGCCCGAGCGAGATCAATACGATCAATGGAGCCATTGTGCGCGAAGGTGAACGCTTAGGGCTGCCTACGCCGCTCAATGCTATGCTGACGAAGCTGGTGTTGGCGTTGGAAGCTTTGTGAGGCGAGGATGCGAGGACGCGAGACGCGAGACGCGAGACGCGAGACGCGAGACGCGAGACGCGAGACGCGAGACGCGAGACGCGGGACGCGAGACGCGAGACGCGAGACGCGAGACGCGAGACGCGAGACGCGAGACGCGAGACGCGAGACGCGAGACGCGAGACGCGAGACGCGAGACGCGAGACGCGAGACGCGAGACGCGAGACGCGAGACGCGAGACGCGAGACGCGAGACGCGAGACGCGAGACGCGAGACGCGAGACGCGAGACGCGAGACGCGAGACGCGAGACGCGAGACGCGAGACGCGAGACGCGAGGGCTTCGCCTCACGGATCCACGCCTCACGGCTCCTCGCCCGCCTCACGGCTCCACGCCTCACGGCTCCTCGCCTCCTCGCCTCCTCGCCTCACGCTTCCTCGCCTCACGCATCCTCAACGCTGCACCAATGGCAAATAGACCAGGTGCGAACTGGTTGGCTGCCTAGTCGGCGTCGCGGTGGCTGCCGGGCGCGGGGTGGCCGTTGGTGTAGCGGTGGCACCCTGCTGCGGCTGTGTGGTGGGAGTAGGCGTAGGCGTCGCTGGCACGAAGTTGTCACTTATGCTTCCCTCAACAGCACCAATGTCGCAGCGGCTACCCACCGGGCGCGGCTGGCCACGCTGATCGGTGGCGGGGCAGGTGGTACCCGCTGCATTGAGCGCCGGGCTCTCCGCGAGCAGCGCGTGGGTCAGGGTGGGGCCGCCGTAGTCGGCTAAGGCCGCGAGTTGCGGGTTGCCTTGGCGATCGTTGGCCCCAATGGGGCAGTTGCTATCGCCAAAGAGGTTGAAGCCCGCTGAGGTGAGATGCTCGCGGCTGTTGCAGTCACGCGAACTATTCTGTGCCAGGATCGTGTTGCGGAGCGTTGTGCTGCCAGCGCCTGCATAGACACCGCCAACAAAAGTGGCTTGATTCGCCGTGATGGTGACAAAATCGAACATGACTGGAGCGGTAGCTTGACCAAAGAGCGCCACTGCACCACCAACGTTGGCACTATTATCACTGATCGTTGTATTCACCAACTCCATACTGCCCACCAAGGGCAAAAAGAAGATCGCGCCGCCCATGCCCGACGTACCGGCGCTATTGCCACTCAAAGTACTCGTAGCGATGCTCATCTGGCCTTGACCCTCTTGGAAGTTCCAGAAGTAGATGCCGCCGCCATCGGGTCGCACCTCGCTCTCCGTTGGCACCCCAGTGATCGCATTATTGCTGATACTGCTGCCCGTGATCTGTAACGATCCGCCCGACTGCCAGATCGCCCCTCCACCGCTCATGGTGCCATGCTGTGCGATAGTGGCCGCATCATAGCGCACCCGATTATCACGCAGGGTACTGCTTTCAATTGTCAGGCTGCCCCCTTCAAGTGCGATGGCCCCACCCTTCCAGAGCGCTTCACTGTCGGCAATGACCACATCTTGCAGCACGATCTGCCCAGCGGTGCTGAAGATTGCCCCGCCTGGCCCGTTCGCCTGCCCATTTCGTAGCGTCAGGTTGGTCAAGGTGAGGGTCGTACTCTCCGTGAGGGTGAAGAGGCGATCAATCTGATTGGCATCAATAATCGTGCGCCCGGCACCAACCCCTGCGATCGTCAGGTCGTCGCTAACCTCTAGCGCCCCGCCGTCGGGCCAACTGCCCGTCAGGCTCAAGCTGTAGGTACCAGCCTCTAGCGTAATCGTATTTGCACCAGGGGCGGCGTTGGACAATTGCACCGCTTCGCGCAGCGAACAATCATCGTCACAGACGCCATCGCTCGAATCGGTGAACTTGGAGACCCCTCCGCCGATGCTGAAGCGCGGCGAGATATGCAGGAAGACATTGTCGCTACACTTGACCCGCACATGGGCCGCGATTGCGCCCTGTTCTGGGAGTGTAACCGTATGTTGCCCCGTGTTCGGCGTACTGGCAGCAAGCATGGTGGGAAAACTCTGCCCACCATCACGCGAGAGATCGATCTGCACATTGGCACAACTCACCGGAGCCAGATTGGTATGCGCCACATCCCAACGCACCTCCAAGGTTGCCCCTGGAGCAAC
This sequence comes from Candidatus Viridilinea mediisalina, assembly GCF_002532535.1. Taxonomy (GTDB): domain Bacteria; phylum Chloroflexota; class Chloroflexia; order Chloroflexales; family Chloroflexaceae; genus Viridilinea; species Viridilinea mediisalina. Next base: position 135 of record NZ_NQWI01000219.1, on the reverse strand, counting down.
CCGTTCCCCGCCTGCCGGAGCGGTCACGCGGAACGGCCCAGCCTCTGTGGTCACCGTCAAGGTCGTGGTGTCATAGGCAAAAGCCCCCGCGCCAGGGTGGTTATCACGCACCACAAAGCGGAAATTGAGCTGCCG
>NZ_NQWI01000034.1 GCF_002532535.1 Candidatus Viridilinea mediisalina | reverse complement strand
GCTGTCTGAAAAGCTAGTGGGCACGCGTTGGAGTGCCGGCTTTAGCCGGCTGAAGCCGGCACTCCAACGCCAGTTCATAGACGTTTCAGACAGCCTCTGAAACCATCGCTATGCTACAATACCTATGTGAAAGTACTCCCTTGCATTCCAACATCACTGGTCTATGTGACACTCTTGGCATTCGGGCTGGTAGCTTGTGGGTTTGAAGCCTTACCCTCAACCCAAACGAACGACGTGGCGACGCTTGAGCCAACGGTAGGGCAAACAACGGCAACTCCAGCGCCATTGCCCACCCAGCCAGGTACCGCGACGCGCCTCGTAGAGACGGTAGTACCTGAGTTGCGCCGCGAGCGCGTTTGGGGTGATGGGGTGCCAGTCGCACTGGCGTTGAGTCCCAGTGAAACCGATCTCTTTGTGGCGACAACCCTCAGTGTGCAACGGCGCGATGCCCGTGATCTCAAGACCCAAATCTGGTATGTTCCCCTTGAGCAGCCCCCCTCTGCCATGGCCCTTTCACCCGATGGAGCTCATGTGGCGCTCGCGTTGGGCAACCGGGTGGAGTTGCGTGGGGCCGATAATGGCGCACTTCGCACAAATTTGCGCCACAACTCCGCTGTACAGGCGCTCGCGTTTGCCCCTGATCGCACCCTCTTGGCGGTTGGCGTAGGCAGTGAGGCGGTCATTATTTGGGATGTCATCCAAGCAACCGCAGTGGGTGAGCTGCGGATGCACGAGATCCGCGATCCCATGGCCCTGCCCGGTACCCTGACGAGCCTCAGCTTCACGCCCGACGGCAGCCATGTGGCAACTGGTGATCAGAATGGCAACGTGGTGATCTGGCACCTCAATTCAGGCCAACCGCTGCACAACCTTTCGGTGGGCATGCGGGTCATCAGTGATCTTAGTTTCAGCCCCGATGGCCAAGTGGTGGCTGCCGCCTCTGAGGGCTGGCGCACCGAAGCCGGTGCAGTCTGGCTCTGGGATAGGACTGATGGCAGCCTGATCGAACGGCTTACGCTTGATGATGGCGAACGCCTGCTTGAGCCGGTGCTGCGGGTAGCCTTTAGCCGCGAAGGCTCCTCGCTTGTAGCGGGGACCGCCGCTGGGTACCTCTTGCGCTGGACATGGCCTACTGGCGAGCTTGAGCGTGAGGCTCAGGGTCATGGGGCGGCCATCAGCGCCTTGGTACTCGCGGCGGGCGGAGGCATGTTGAGTGCCGGACGTGATGGTGTCATCCGCCGCTGGAGTGGTGACGGCTTTGTCATTGATGAACACGCTGATCTGCCCGCGATTAGTGCCGTGGCGGCTGGAACAGACCAGTTCGCCTTGGGGGGCGAAGATGGCAGCCTCAAACTCTGGAACCTTACAGGTACCTTTGTGCCAAGCATTCCAGCCCATCATGGCAGCGTAAATGCGCTGGCCCTCAGCCCCGATGGGCGCTTGCTCGCCTCGGTGGGCAATGACGGCATGGTGCGCCTTTGGAATTTGCCCACTGGCTCGCTACGCGAGGCGTGGGCGGGGCATCAAGGCCCTGTGTTGGCCGTAGCCTTCAATCACAACGGCACTCAACTCGCCTCGGCAGGCTGGGATGGCACCCTACGCCTCTGGAGTGTCACCAAAGGCATTCCTCTACGCACCCTGACCGTGATTGAACCCGATGGCTTAGGTGCCACAGCAGTACTGGCCGTCAGCTTTCAAGCTCATGGCACCCAAGTCATGGGCAGCGCCTACAATGGCGAAGCGCGCCGCTTTGACCTCAGCGATGGGCGTCCCTTGCCCACCATGCGCACTCCCTCAGGTGGTTGGCTGGTAGCGTTGGTGCATAGCACCGCTGGCCTCAGCGCCGCCCTCGATGATACCGGCAGGCTCTGGAGTTGGGATGCTGAAGGGAGCATGCTGGGCCGTGGTGCCTTGGCCGATGCAACTGATGTCGCCCTGCTTCCCGATGAACGCCTGCTGACAGTCGGGCCCACAGGCGGCCTGCGCTTGTGGAACATGACCGACGCAGGGCCACGTGATCAGTATGGCGCACCATGCCACGGTGATAGCCTCGCAGTTGCGCCTGAGGGCAACGTGGCCCTCGTTGGTTCGCGGCGCGGCTTTGTTGAACTGTGGGAACTGCCCTAACCCCAATTACTGTTGAACATGCTGCATCATCAATCACGTTCAAGCTTATTGGCACGCCATGTTCGGCAATCTGCAATCTACAATCTACAATCTACAATCTACAATCTGAAATGGGATAACTCATGCTACAATAGCACCATGCCACCGTATCGTATGCCCTTCTACAAAGATATCGAACTGGTCTGCCGAGGATGTGGAGTAACATTCTACTTCACAGCAGGCGAACAAGAATTCTATGCTGATAAAGGTTTCCTGAACGAACCAACGCGCTGTCCGCGTTGTCGTTCACGGCGGGAACGTGGCGGGCAGCACGAGAAGAAGCACGAGAAAGCGCAGTAAGCATCTGACGGCCAACTGTAACACACATTTCGGCAAATGCGTGTACAATTGACGCAAGCCCAATGAGCAACGTCACATTCATTGCGGCACTCTGTACCCGGCGAAGAAGTAATCATGTGGCGGTTGAGGCTGATCATTGTGATCATTGGTACGCACCTAGTGCTATAATAGCAAACGATAGTGGCTAGTGGCTCGTAGAGCCCCCGCCACTTTGGTGTCAACCTTGACGAGGCAACGCTGGCTATTTCCACTGTTGGCCCCTCTGGCGACTAGTTGCCGGAGGTGCGAAGATGTAGTAGAATAGGCCCGTGCGGTACGCAAATGAAGCAACCCGCGCTCTCCGCTGGTAAAGGCCGGCGCACTCTTGCCTCTGCCCCACAACTGGCTGACGGCCCAAGGAGGATATGAATGGCAAGCAGAACCGAAGAGATGGTGCGGCATCTGAAGGCCCTGTCCATGAACACGCCCGACATCGAGGCATCGGCCGTCGTGAGTGTTGATGGCCTCATCATGGCTTCGGCGCTGCCCTCTGACGTCGAGGAGGATCGCGTATCCGCGATGAGCGCCGCGATGCTGTCGCTCGGCGAGCGAATTGCAAATGAGCTGCGCCGAGGCCAGCTCGATCAGGTCTTTGTCCGTGGCGAGGACGGCTATGTGATCCTTATGGCTATCGGTGAAGAGGCTGTGCTTACCGCATTAGCCCAAAGCCGCGCCAAGCTGGGCCTCGTCTTCCTTGACATGCGCCGTACCGCCAACGAGCTGATCAATCTTGTCTAGCCACGTTGTGGGTGCGTCGCCAAGACGGTAAAGCGGTAAAGCGGTAGAACGGTAAAGCGGTAGAGCAGTTCAAGCTGTTTGCCGCTCCAACGCTTTACCGCTTCGACGTTTTATCGTTCCAACGCTTTACCGCTTCAACGTTTTATCGTTCCAACGCTTTACCGCTTCAACGTTTTATCGTTCCAACGCTTTACCGCTTCAACGTTTTATCGTTCCAACGCTTTACCGCTCCAACGTTTTATCGTTCCAACGTTTTACCGTTCCATTACGAGCGGCAAGTAGCTCAGATAGCGTTCGGGCTGGGGGGCTGGTTCGTAGATGACATAGGCGCTCATGGAACCAATATTTGAGGTGCCATAGGCGATGCGCATGTAGCCTGCTTCGCCCCATTGCGTGCCCCACGAATTGCGTACAATCCAAACACCTGCTGCGTCGTCCCAGCCAACAATCACGACCCCGTGGTTGATGCGCCCCTCCCCGCAACTGGCGCGTTCATCAGTTGCGAAGATGCCGCCACGGTATTGGGTGAAGGCGTTGCCTACACATACCGTTGAGGCGAGCGGCCATAATGCAAGCGTAAGATCGTCTCGCCCGCTGCAATTGCCTGAAAACGCAACGTTTGGATTGATGACGCACCAAGCTTAGGGGCTGCGTGAAACTCGGCTGGGCCGAACGTCCGCACCAGCGTCGCATCAAGCGCCACCAGCTCCCAGATGAAGCCCGTAGCCGGTTGAGCCTCCAACTGCACCACCAGTGTCTGCTGCCCCCTGAGTACCACATGGTGCCCATTATCAACCTGAGTTAGCATCAGTTCGCCTGTGGATGTCGCATTGACAGCACGTATACATAAGCCAATCGTGACAAACAAGCACATCCATATGTATTCGTAGTTCTACAATCTACAATCTACAATCTGAAATGGTCTTATTCCTACCCATGCTGACGCAATTCGCCAGTGCGTACTTGGGCTTCGTGGAATTCGCGGAGCAGTTGTAGCGCTTCATCGAGGCTGCGGTCGCGGTCGCCTTTGCGGTAGACGGAGATGGCTTGGTTGATGGTTGTGGCAACTTCGCGTGGGCGCGGGATGCGACAAAAGGTAAAATCGCCCCCGGTGCCAGCGGTGGTCATGACAATATCGCCATAGCCAAAGATGTTGCTGATGAAGCTTGTTCGTAGGGTGACTGTCTGGATGTTACCTAAACTGGCGCTACGCCGTCCTTCGGGGCCAAAGGGTTTCTTGTCAATGTCAATCACTGCGGTGGGCGTGAGCATGTAACGCTCGTTGCGGTAGTCTTCCAATTGGTAAAACATCCAGAAGAAGCAGATGATGGAGAGCAAGACGCCAATGCCGATCAGCAAGGGGGGATCGGCCCAGCCAAAGAGCGCCATCGGCACCATAAGCGCTGCGGCGGTAGCGAGAGTGCCTAAAGGCCATGTGAGGTCGCGCACCAGAAAGATCCAGTGAGGATACCAGGTCAAGCTGCGTTGGCTGTGATCCACCAGTGGATTATCATTCAGCATCCAGCGCAAGATGCGGGGAATGACCAGAATACGAAAAGGGTAGCTCCAAGGTGTGGCTTGGGTCTTATCCTCATAGACACGCGTCGCAATCAAGCTGTCAAAGTCACGTTCGGTCTGCTGTTGCAGCAGGCCCTGGCGTTCAGTCATAATGCGTCGTTGCATCTCACGGGCATCATTGGCGGCCCGAAAGAAGAGCGGAGCATCTTGGTTGGCGGTCTGGATTTTGATCGTGCCGTAGCGTAACCAATGTTGCAAATAGGTCTCGGTACGGGAAGCGACATTCTGAATATCCTCAAGCATTACATCGCGCTGTACCTGTTTTTCGATCAGGTAGGGAATCAGCACCGCACCATTGAAATAGATGACGCGCATATTGGTCAAGATAAGTTGATCGTTAATCAGGTCAACCAGAATGTAGAGTGCCTGGGCCGCGATGATTGTGGCAAGCACAAGCAGCAGTACCGCAAAGGGGCCAAAGGGTTGCATGCCAATGGCTGCGGGGGCAAAGAGGCGCCAACCGGCGACACGATAGATCAGAAAGCCAATCAGGAACACAACCATGATGATCATGCTCCAGCGGGTTGCGCGATAGCTGTGGCGCTCAACTGAACCCAAAAAGAGCCAGACCCCGACCAGCATGATGGCTTGGCTCAATACGATCCAGTCAAGCAGATCGAGTTGGCCCGCTGAGAAGGGATCGCGTGAGATAACAAAGCCGCCGCCGAGGGCGATGTAGAGATAGAGGCCCAGCACAATGAGCAGGATGCCCACTGGGAGGATGAGTGCCGCCACGCCGGAAACGGCGTGGTGACCAATGGTATAGAGAATTCGCTCACCCTCCAGCAGTCTCAGCTTGATCCGATATTCACGCTGTGCCTGCATAGTAGCCTCTTTAGATTGGAGATTGGAGATTGGAGATTGGAGATTGGAGATTGGAGATTGGAGATTGCCGAACATGGCGTCTCAATCGGCTTTCGCGTTCTTGATGATGCGGCTTGTTCAAGGGTTCTTGGTATAATTGCTGCTTGTTAGCAACTCCTCGACCAACAAGAGCAGATCGCGTAGCGCCACAGGCTTACTCTGGTAGCGGTCGGCCCCCGCCTCAAGGCAACGCTCGCGGTCGCCGGGCATGGCGAGGGTGGTGAGGGCGATGATGGGGATGTTTTGCAGGGCGACGCTGGCGCGCATCTGTTTGATCAATTCAATCCCGCTCATGCCATGGAGCCGAATGTCGGTGATCACGAGGCCGGGCAGGCTTTCGCGCATACATGCGAGCGCCTCTTCGCCCGATTGAGCGATCAGTACGTTGTAGGCGTAGTGGCTGAAGAGATCGTTGAGCATCTGCGCGGTGGGCTGGTGGTCTTCGATCAGCAGCAGGGGAGCGCTTTGCGCCGCCCTGGCATGCTCCTCGCGGGGGGGCAGAGCAAGCATGGTTTGCTCGTTGCCTGCTTCACTAAATTGCCCATTGTGGGCCTGCTTCTCCTGCTCGTCGCCAAGCCAGGGCAGCGAGATGGTAAATTGGCTGCCTTCACCTACGTTGCTACTGACGCTCAGCCCCCCACCGTGCAGTTCGGTTAGTTGGGCGACGAGGGCTAGGCCTAGCCCGCTACCCTTATGTTGCTGCTGGAATTCGTTTTCGATCTGTACAAAGGGGTGAAAGAGCCGATCTAAATTCTCAGGGCTGATTCCAATCCCAGTATCCCACACCGTAAAGCGGATAGCTTGGGTTGCCTGGTCACCCTCAACCTTTAAGCCCACCTTGCCACCCGTTGGGGTAAACTTGATCGCATTGGAGAGCAGGTTGATCAGCATTTGGCGCATGCGCTGCATATCGGCACGCACAAAGTTTGCCTGTGGATCAAGCTCAAGTTCTACGGTGATGCGCTTCTTAAAACCCAAATCTTTGATGATTCGTAGACTTGAATCACAGAGGAGGCGCACAGGAATCAAGGTTGGCTCAAGCTTAAAGTTGCCCGCTTCGATCTTGGCGAGGTCGAGGAAATCGTTGATCAAGCCTAGCAGGTGGCGGCCACTCTCGTTGATGCGCTGCACCATGTCCAGTTGTTCAGGCGAGAGAGTCCCCACAAGTTGGGCACGCATCAGATCAGCGATGCCCAGGATGGCGGTGAGCGGGGTGCGTACTTCGTGGCTCATGCCTGCAAGGAACTCGTCCTTGAGCCGCGTGGCGCGGTGTAGGTCGGCGTTCATGCGGGCCAGGGCTACATTTTGGCGCAAGACCTGATCTTTGAGCAGTTGCAGTTCGTTGCGCTGCTGCGTGAGCATCTGCTCACGCAGCCCCCGTTCGGTCACGTCGGTGACGATTTGGATGAGCCCTTCAATCGTCCCGTCGGCCCCATGCTTGGGTAGGGTCAAAAGATCGAGGTAGCGCACTCCGGCAGGGCCGCTGCGGTTGATGTCGCTCAACACGAAGCGCTCCTGCGCGCCAGCCAAGACCGCCTCAAGGCTTGCTTCGTTGCCGTAGAGTTCGGGCAGCAGATCGAGCAGCGCTTGGCCAACCGGAGGCTCAGGTATGTCGAGCAGTGCAGCATGGCCCGCCACGTCGCATACCGATAGCGTCTGGTCAACCCTCAGATAGACGCTGGTATTTGCCGCCAAAATCTGAGGTGCGATAGCTGTGAACCAAGTGGTGTGATCAGTCACGGGGGGGGAGACCTTGTGAAGAAGAGAGTTTTTGAAGAGAGTCAGAGAGAATTTTACCACAGAGACACAGAGAACACAGAGAGGGTTGTAGTGAGGCAATCACCATGTTTGGCACTCGCCGCGTTAAGGGAAGCGGATGCTGCTGGGATGCTTAACAATTTCTGCTTCCCTAAAACCTCTGTGTCCTCGGTGCCTCTGTGGTGAAATACTCTGTACCTCTACTACTCAACGGGCACAACCGTAGGCGTCATCAACTCGGCGGGGACTGGGCGCAGTAGGCTGACCCAGCGGGAGGGCACCCAACCAATCAGTTCGACGGCTGGCCCGCTGCTGAGGGAGACGCGCACGCGGTACCAGTCGCCCATCTGGGCTAGAACCTCCACGGGGGCACCGAGCGGGGCGACGATGCTGGTGCGGGTACTCGCTTCGTCGGGGGTGTTGAAGAGGTAGACGTTGCCGATCATAACCCCGTTGAAGGGTGATGGCGTGGGCGTGGGCGTCATGGTTGGCGTAGGTGTATTGGTGGCCGTGGGTGTATTGGTGATCGTGGGCTCTGGCGTATTGGTAGGCGTTGGCGTATTGGTGAGCGTTGGCGTATTGGTGAGCGTTGGCGTGCTGGTGGGGGCATCAGTAGCGGTGGGTGTGGTGATGGGCACCGCTGCGAGGGCCGCGAAGTTGGTTTCGACGCGCCAGACCCAGCCCGCACAGATGAAGATTGGCAGCAGCACCAGCAAGGTCATAAGGGCAAGAATGATGCGTTGCGAAGTTGCGGGCGAAATGCGCGGCGGACTGGCAGGAGGGGCAAGCAGGCGGCTCTGCAGGGTTTTGGCAGCACTCTCGACCAGGGTAATATTGGTGCCATCAAACGAGCGCAGTTCATCGTAACGTTTATCGTGGATGGTCACCAACGCCTGGCGCAGCGTCTCGCGGTAGTTCGGCGGTTCAACCCCGTCAATCACGACCGCAATATAGGCTGCGCCCGCCGCTTCGATCAGAATTTGGCGTGATTCATAGGTGATCGCGCCCAACTCACCGCTCTCCGCCTCACCCAGAGCTTCACGGGCAAAGGCGCGGATCGCGGTGAGCATGCCACTAACGAGATCACGGTCGGCCAGTTCAGGATCGGCGGAGGTATGGCAGATCAGCAGGCCAGTGTCGCGTTGGATGAGAAAGACTTCGTGGACGGTAAAGGGCAGGGCGTTACGCAAGCGATACTCATTGGGCGAAACCCCACGGATGAAGGCTTTCCAGAAATTGGGATCGGAGAAGATCTCGATATTCTGGCGCACCTGGCCATCAACCTTTTGGGCAAAATCGCGCAGTGCCTCATTCACCGCCTTGGCAATCATCGCACCAATAACAGGATAGAGCGCATCAATAATATCCTCACGGGCCTCATAGACTTGGCGGCGGATCGCTTCGCCAATTGCGGGCGCAATCGCACGGGCGATCTCGTCACGCGAGACTTCAATCTGTTCAGAGAGAATATCGGCAATGAGGGGGCTAATGCGATCCGCCAGGACTTCAGGCTTGAGCAGAACGCGACGTAGCTCCTCGATCTGCGCGTTAACTTCTGGCTCATGGGCCATTGTGTGCTATTCCTTGGAACCGGCAAGCCCTTCGAGCAACCCAGTCATCGAGTTGCCTGTCTCAAGGCGGGTAGCGATTTCGATGAGCATACTGGCAAGCGCTTTGCGATCAGTCTTCTGATGATCAAGCCGATCCATCATATGGCGCAACTCGGCGCGCAGGGTGTCTTCGGCATGGCGCAGATCGCGGCGCAGCGCCTGGGTACGCTGTTCAATCTGGTCTTGCATATCGCTCGTGGCGGTACGGGCAGCGCGGATGTCCAACTCACTCGCTCCGTGGGCCTTACGCAGATCGAGTAGCCCCTCACCCACCCCAACAATCGTCTCTTCATGCTGGCGGGTCTGGGCCACCAATTGTTGCACTTGGGCATCGCGGGTGCGCTGGCGTTCCGTCTCGCGGCGCTGATCTTCAGAGAGCTTGCGCAGATTGAGTTCAAGCATTTCAATGCGCCGGGCGGTACTCTTCTCGGAATCGGCAATGCGCTCATGGGCCTCATTCAGATCGCTGGCCATACGTTCAAGATCGCGGCGCAGATCGTCCAACTGGCGCTCATAGGCTTCAATCTGCGGCCCAAAGAGAATTTCGCGCAGGCGATCCACTTCAGCCCCACGGAGGCGCTGGCGTGTCGCATCAGGCCCCAGAATGATCTCACGCACCCGCTCAAGGTCTTCTTGCGAAGCGGGTTCACCCATCATGGTGCGACGGCCCCCTGGATCGGGGCCGGGTTCGTAATCGGTTGCTGGCAATGGCGTGGAAGTCTGGTAGCGCTCACTACTCATAAGATTACCTTGCCCCTTCTTCTGCTGTCTGAAAAGCTCGTGGGCACGCGTTGGAGTGCCGGCTTTAGCCGGCTGAAGCCGGCACTCCAACGCCAATTCAGAGCCTTTTTAGACAGCTTCTTATCGTCTTTCAGTAGGATCGTGGGAGGGACTTTCGGGGAGGGCGAAGCCCTCCCCGCCCCCCTCCCTTACAACAGTTGCGTAGCTAGAACCTGAAAAGCCTGTTCGACATTTTCGCCTGTGCGGGCGCTACTGAGGAAGCAGGGGGCATGGTACTGCTGGGCGGCTTCAGCCAGCATGCTATCGCTGATCTCACGTTGTCCGGCGAGGTCTACCTTATTCCCAACAACAACAAAGGCCATTGAGCGATTCACGGCACTCACTTCGCGCACATACTTCTCGAGGGAGTGCAGGGTATCGGGGCGGGTCAGGTCGCAGACAAGGATGGCTCCGCGCGCCCCTTGGTAGTAGGAGCGCACAACTGCGGTGAAGGGTTCACTGCCAGCGGTATCCCAGACATAGAGGTTAAGTTCAGCAGCCTGCGGTGCTTCAATCGCAACCTTACGCCGACTGATTTGGACGCCAATTGTGCTTAGGTAACTCTCATCAAAGCGGCCCTCAACAAAGCGCCGGATCAGGCTAGTTTTGCCAACAGCAAAGTCTCCGAGCAAGCAGATTTTTCTTGCGGCTGCACTCAAGATTGTATCTCTTAGGGATGGTTACAGGATACAGGATATTGGATACAGGCATAAGGCATCAGGATGTGCTGAATGCCTCCAAACTTTAGCATGTCCTGAAACCATCCCATAGGGTAAAGAAGGGGGTGGTAGGACCCAAGGTGTAGTTGCTTATGGAATATTATACACTACCTTCCGGCACAAAGATCGTCTCCCAACCATCGTAACGGTGCAACGCAAGGGCTTTGATGTCACCACTGCGCTGGCCGTGGCGCTGACAGGCGGTGAGGTAGGCGTTTTGGGCACCGTGATGGATCTTGAAGATGCGTAGGGGCCCAAGTTGGCCCAAGTTGCGGCAGTAGCGGTAGTGGATGTTCTGCTGAAGTTGCTGCTCTAGGGCGTGGGCCAAGCTTGGTTGCAATGCGGGTGCGATTGCGGCCTCGAGGTAGAGCGTATAGGCCGGTGGATGCAGGCTGGTGTTGCAGGCGAGCATGGCAAAACTGGGGGTGATCGCATAGCGGCTGAAGAGCGCTTCTAGGGCCGAGCGTACATGCTGTTCATTGAGCTTCTCGCCAAACCAATCGGCCACAAGGTTATTTTTGCCTTGGAAGCGTAGCAAGGGGCATGCGCCAAGGTGCCCGACCACTTCAACCTGATCGTAGAGCCGGTAGCGATAGAGGCCACCGGCGGTTGAGATGACAACCTCATAGCTTGCTCCGAGGGCCAACTGGTGGGCGAGGCGGGCTTCGCCACCGCAACTAGGCAAAAACTCGAAGAAGTGGGAACGCAGCGCCAGGGCTGCGCCGGGCTGCTTGAGCAGCGGGAACGAGACAAAACCCTCAGTAGCAATCAAGCCCTTGGGTTGTAGGATCGCTTGGGGCAAGTTTCGGGCCAAGCTGTAAGCAGAGCGGGCGGCATAGCCATCGGCCCAACAACTCACGAGGCGCAGACGCGGCCAGAGCATACGGTGCAACTCCGGCGCACTTGGGGCGGCCTTCAGAGCCTGCTGCACCAACGCGGCCCGCTGCGGATCGGGCCGCAACCAACGGCCTAGCCGCGCCGCCAGAGCAGGCGTCAGTGGCTCTGGCGGGCTGAGGGTGCCTTGGGCCAGATCGCGCACCAACTGCTCGCCCCAAGGCGCGAGGCGCTCCAACAGCAGACTCAAGAACGTCGGGTTCCAGACCGAGATGAGACTCAGGTCGGCACAGCGCAATAGGGCTAGTAAGGTGACATAACGTAACGTCTCAAGTGACGCAAGCCGCGCCAAGCCGGGCGGTGTCGCCAGCACCAGGCCACTGAGGGACTGCTGCAAACCACCGAGATAGGCGCTATCCTCAGCGAAGCCAATGGGCAAGCCCCCGCTACTGCGCTGCTCCTGCTGGGCCAGCGGCGTCACCTGCCAATAGGCCCGCCCCCGGCGCACCTGCGGATCGTGCAGCAGCAGATCGGCCAACCAGGGGCTCAGGGCGCGCTGAAACGAAGCCTGTAACCCGGCGGTATAGGGAATCAGCTTGGTTGCAGCACTCGATCCACTGGTTGGCTCAAGCAGCAGCACGCGCTCACTGGTTAGCACCCCCTGCACCCCGGCGGCAATCTGCTCAATTGCGGGACGCAGGTGATCATAATCCACCAGCGGCACGCGGCGCTGATACTCAGCCACCGAGGTAATGCTGGCAAAATCGTATACCCGCCCATAGCGGCTCGTCGCGTTCTGGCGCAACAACTGGCGCAGCACCGCCCACTGCACCCCCGCCACATCACGCAGCGCCCGACGGAAGGCGTAGGAACCAGGTAGGCATGCGCCAAGCCAGAGGTTGTGGGCTAGGTGGGTGAGCATGTTTATTTAGGAAGGAGGAAGGAGGAAGGAGTACGACATTTGCCCTGTGTAGGGGCACGGCTCAGCTTTACCGTCGTAGTGCCGACTTTAGTCGGCATCCAATAGCATCCTACGACCTCAGCCGACTAAAGTCGGCACTACTTAATGGCGCAAACGGTAAAGTAGTCTGAAACCATCCCTAACAAAAACACCCTCTGTGCCCTCTGTGCCTCTGTGGTTCAACCCTCTGTATCTCTACGCTCCCTCTCCCTCCCGCAGCATGCGCCGCCCCGCCGCGCTCAGGTTCGCGTGGCTCAGTTCGGCGAGGCAGACTAGCTCGTCGCCCGCGTGGTGGCCGGGGTTGGCGCGGGCGAAGAAGGCAATATGGGGATCGCGTTGCCGCGCACTGGTCAGGGGTGCTACCTCAGGGCGTAGCGGGGTTGCCCGCTGCAAACGCACGATCCCTTGGTGTGCGCAGTATTCCTCTGGAAACTTGAGGTACGCGAGGCGATCCATCAATGCTTGCATGCTGGGTGGGGTTGGTGCAGCATGATGGGGGTAGAATTCACGAAAGAAGAGCGGGAGAAAGCGGTAGGTTTTATAGCCTGAACAGATCAGAAACCAATAGACACGTTGTGGCTGCATCTGGGCGGCGCGGGCAAAGACATAGCGCCCCCAGAGTTGCGCCAAGCGCGGGCTGCCCCAATGGGCGCGATCAACAATCGTATCGCCCGAAAAGATCGCACTGATCGGCCCATGCTCATCGTAGCTCTCCAGTTGCGTGATGGTCGAAAAGCCCACCAACTGGTTACTGCTAGCCTCACGGAGCAGAATGATGGCAGATTTTTCGGCAAGATCAGCCGCAAAGCCTGCGGGACTCATGGCCAGGAAGTGGCGCTCCATGAGCGCATACATCTCGGCGTGATCGGTGTCACGCAAGGCACTAATTGGCTGCACCATGCCGGTTAGCTGTCCCCCTTCAGATCCAGTGGGCTCAGAGGCTGGCGATTTCGATAGCGGGGATGCGTTGGTCGTAGGCATCATCAGGGATTTCCTTTGTTTGCCAGGCCGCAAGGTAGACGCGGCTGTAGTAGGGAATATGCAGGTAGCGTTGGGCGTAGGGCAGCAGGGGATCACGGTGGGTGAGGCCGAGCATCAGGTAGTTGGCACCGCGCAGGGCGGCCCGCTGCAGGGCGGCCTGCAACAATGCGGCAAAGACCTGCGGCTGGTCGTCGGCAATGCAGAGAAAGCTGGCATAACAGTGGCGCAACTGGGCACCCGGGGCGGGCAGGGGCTGGAGGCCCAGCAGTCGTGCTGCGAGATTGTAGAGCGGGCGCGTAGGGCGCATCCAGCCGTGGTAACCCCGCACCACCGTCTGCTTGTAGGCCGATTGATCCCAAAGCCCCAACAGCCCAATGATAGCACCATGGTGCAAGGCAAGACAGAAGTCACGCGGATCGAAGCCCCGGGTTAGTGGACTACCGGCCAGATCTGTGGCGCTGTAGGCGGGAAAGAACTGGCGGCGTGGGCCATAGTGGGCCAAAAAATCCGCAATCTGAGCCAAACGCTCCCGCCCATCCCAGACAAGCTCGACGCGGGGCAGGCGCAGCGGTGGATAGCGGCGGGCCACAAGGGCCAGGCTCACCAAGCGGCTGTGGGGGTACAAGCGGGGCGCTGTGGCGGGTGGATGGGTCACAAGGACGCGCTGGGCCGCAGTATTGCCCTCAACGATCGTCGTGAGATAGCAGCCCGCTCGCCCATCGTTATGGACTTTGCGTAGCATATGGTAGGCCCGTTCGAGCAAGCCCAAGCCACGAAACGGCCCATCAACCCGCAGTTGGCCCAAATAGCCAAGGGGGGCCACACGGCCCGCCAGGTAGGCATGGCGCACCGCCCGATTTGCCAAGCCCACCACCTCCGCCCCTGGATGGGCGCGGGCCACCATGACCTGCCAGAAGTGTCCCATGGTACTACAACCAGCAAAATAGCTCGGCTCGCGCTCATAGCTCAACGCAACCCTACCGGGCAGCGGATTGGCCACCAACAAGCGCCGCAGCGCCGCATCGTCGGCAGGCGTGGCATGTTCAAAGGTGAAGTGCATGGGGAGGAGATAGGGGATAGGGGATAGGGGATAGGGGATAGGAGATAGGGGATAGGGGAAAGGGGATAGGGGAAGGTATACCAATTACCCTTGAGCATGCCGCATTATCAAGAACGCTAAAGCCCATTGGAACGCCATGTTCGACAATCTACAATCTGCAATCTGCAATCTACAATCGCAACTGGTATTATTGGTATACTAGCTAGACACAAACCTTTATATCACACGGAGGTGCCTCTTGACCAGTATGCTCCAACAACTTGGTGCTGCGCTCCCGCCAGAACTGCTTGGGCAGCTTGGCAGTCGGTTAGGCGTAGATACCAATCAGGTCTCTGAGTGTATGGGCGCGGTAACGCCGGTTGTCTTGGGGAGCCTGAGTAAGCAGGCGAGTACGCCCGGTGGGGCGGAGGCGCTCTTTGCCCAGTTGAGCCAAGCGGGGGGCAATAATCCCTTGGGCAGTTTGATTGGTGCTTTGGGCAATATGGGCGATAGCGGGGGCGGCGGTAATCCACTGGCCGGTATGCTCGGCACCCTGCTGAGTGGTGCGGGCGGGGCAAGTGGGCCGAGTAGCCCGCCACCTGCTGCTGGGGCGAGTGGCGGCAATCCAGTGGCCAGTATGCTCGGTACGCTGCTTGGCGGCGGGGGAGGGGCTGGTTCTGGCAGCACGAGTGCCGGTACAGGTGGTGGTAATCCCATCCTTGGCATGCTCGGCACGCTGCTTGGCGGTGCGGGCAGTGCGCCACCGCAGCGCGATCCTTTGACCATGCTGTTGGGCGATAAGGCCAACACGATCAGCGCCACCCTCTCCGAGCGTCTTGGTTTTGATGTACGCCCGCTGCTTACCCTTGCGGTACCAATGATTGCTGGTGTGATCAATCGGGCGATCAAGAGCGGCAACCTCAATGCCAACAACCTCCAGCAATTCTTGGCCAGTGAATCGTCCGCTGTGATGCAACAGAGCACCAATCCCAAGCAAGAACATCTGGCCAAAGAGGTCTTGGCGGCGTGCGATCAGGCCGATGCGCTGCGGGCACGCTTCAGTGACAGCGAATGGGCACAGGTACAGCAAGCGCCCTTGGCCGCCACCTACATCGTGGCAGATGCCAGTGCCGCGTTGCAAGACGGGGCACCCCGCGAATTGGGAGCGGCCTCGGCGGCGGTCTTGCAGGCTGCCAATCAAGCCCAACCGATCTCGTTGCTCCGTATCGCCTTTGGCGCAGGGCTCAACCAGGCGGACTTTCGTGACTTCACAGCCCAGACAACCGCTGCGGCACAGGCTCTCGCCCAACTCAGAAGCGCCATGGCGCTGGTCGCTCGCCATACCCCCGACGAGCGGGCCGCCTTTGGCACATTGGTGGTGAGTGCAGCAGAGCAAGCTGCCGCCGCTGTGAGCGAAGGGGGCTTTATGGGTATTGGTGGTACACGGGTCAATGCCGCCGAGCAGCAGGCGTTGCAGCAAATCCGGGAGGTTTGCAGAGATGCAGAGGATTGAACCACAGAGGCACAGAGAACACAGAGATAGGGAAAGGAATTATTATGCTGCCCCAACCAGCCCTCGTGCGCTCCCTCATTGTCATTATCTTTTTTGGTAGTATCCTCGCTGCGTGCGGTGGGGGTGAGGATGGTACTCTAGGGGCAGCAGTTGTTGAAACGACGGCGACGGTGGTGGCGCCTGCTTTGTCCAGTGCGACACCACCGCCCAGCGCGACGCCCCTTCCCGTTGCGCCCAGCGCGACCCCAGAGCTCGCCACGCCCACCCCAACACCTGAACCAGTGCTGCCACCCGCCCCCATTGCTCCTATGACCGCGTTTGCTTGGTTTGAAGCCCCGCCAAGCCGCGATAGTGCCGGTAATGAGGTGGTCTATAGTGCCGACCAGACGATTGATGGCCGTATGGATACTGCGTGGCGTGTGCCGGGTGATGGGCAGTTTGCCAGTGTTACCCTCACCTTTAGCCAAGCGGTGCAACTCAGCGCACTGGGTATTGTGCCGGGCTATGCCAAAGTTGATCCGCTGAGTGGCGAGGATCGCTTTCTGCAGAATCGCCGCGTGAGTCGTGTGCGCCTTGATTTTACGGGCGGTATTAGCGTCGAGGCGACCCTCGCCGACCGCCCTGAACTCCAGACGATTGAATTTGATCCGGTGGTGACCTCGCATGTGACGGTGGTGGTGCTGGAGACCACCGCGCCCGGCGCACAGGATGGGCGCGATTTTACGCCTATCAGTGAGTTGGTGCCGGTAGGTTCGTTCTGCCCTCCACAGCAGTGTGAACCGCATGGCGATACGATTAATGAGCTCTTGGCTCAGTTTGGCGGGCCAGAGATGGGCATGCAAGTCCAAGGCATAGCTGGTGATTATGTTCGCCTGCGTGTCCTACCAACTGATCGTATTCTTGATCCACCAACCATGTTTGTTCGCCGCGAAGCAGTGGGGAGATGGGAAGTTCTGGGTGTTGGTACAGGCTTTGATCCTGAAAGCCTGGAGTTGATGGGGGTTCCCTCGGAACTTGGGGATTGGTAGGGCGCGGTGTGGGTAGGGAGTACCAACTGTAATCTGCAATCTACAATCTGCAATCTACAATCTGCAATCTACAATCTACAATCTACAATCTACAATCTACAATCGTACATGGTATTACCCTGAACCCATCCCCACCAAAGGCAAATAAACCCGCCAAGGAGCTTCTGGCTCTGGTGTAGGCGTTGGGCTTGGGCTTGGTTCAGGTTCTCCAGTGCCATGGAGGTCGAGGATGATGCTTGCGCTGCCGAGGTCGCGGGCGCTGCTGTGTTCGTGTAGTGTGAGGAGGCCTAGGTAGCGTTCGTCCTTGGGGCTGGGGGGCAGTTGCCAGGTTACGGTGAGATCGAATGGCACGCCTGCACTCGTGGTGATGGGGCTGCTCACGCTGAGGTTGCTTGGGTTTGGGGGTGTGCTCCGCACGAGCCCGTAGCGTAAGCGGCTGCTGCTTGGCCCCAGTTCGGCCTCAGCCGTCTGTGCGACCCTGATGCGGATCTTTGGGCTCAGCTCGGTAGCCGTGAGTTCGCAAGCGTTCGCCCCACGGGTGCGACAGAGTAGTGTAGTGTTTGTGCTGCTGGGTTGCCCTGGCTGGCTTGTGGCGTAGAGCGAGAGTTCGTGGCTGCCTGCTGCTTCAGCCTCCAGTTCAACCCGCAAGAGGAGGCTATCGGGCGGCAGGCGCAGTTCACGTTCGTAGGTTGCGCCTGGTTCTAGCTGCAATGCCTCACTCAGCATGCGCTGCAACCCGTAGCTCGTGGCCTCAAGCCCGTCTAGGGCTTCGGCATGCAGGCTAATGCGCTGGCTGCCGCTCAACGCAGCAGTCTCTAGCTCTAACGTGGGCGGCAGGTTGACCCCGAAGGTCTGCAAGGCAACGGGTATCTGGGCTGGCGCTGCGAGGTTCTCGGTGTTGCTAAAGCTGACCGCGCCGTAACTGTAGCTGCCTGTCGCACGCCCGTTGACCGTCGCTGTCACAGTGATCCGCACGCTTGCGCCGGGCGCTAGGCTGATGCTGTTGGCTGGGGTTGTGTGTAAGCTGAAGCCGTCCCCGTGGTGCAGTGTGATTGTATAGGTAAGCGGCACGTCAAAGGTACTCCGCAGGGTCCGGGTGAAGCTGCAACTGCGTTCACAATGCTCGCTTGTTATTGCTGCGAGGTTGAGTTGGCTGGGGTCGCCGCCGTGGGCCGGATCGGCCTGGCGAAATGCAGCGGCGGTTTCGGGCAACACAAAGCCCGCAAAGGCCGCCCGCACCCCATGGGCTCGTCCGGCACCCTGGTCGAAGGGGCTAGCAGCCTCACCATCGGCAAGGTTGGCGGGTAGCGCCGTGAGCATCAAGGCGGAAGCGATCTCTGCCGCGCTCCATGTGGGGTGGATGTGGCGCAAGATCGCGGCAAGCCCACTGATCTGCGCGACCGCCATTGAGCTGCCTTGCATGAAGGCGTAGTCGGGCTGCCTCGCTGTGAAATCGCCAAAAGGCCCAAGGGTCACTGCACCGGGTGCCGTCAGGTTGGGCTTGAGTACAGTGGGAACGCGGCTGTTCGGCCCGCGTGAACTGTAGGGCAGGATGCGGTTGGCCAGGGTCGCATCATGCTCGGCGTAGGTCGCACTGAGCGTGGCGCTACAATCGTCACATGTGCCAAGCCACGCCTCTAGCAGTAGCGCATCGCTGTGGGTTAGCGCAATGGCCGGTAGGGGGTAACGCACTGCTTCCTCAAACTGCTCCTCAACTGTCGCATGGTTCACAAAGACCACCCCCACGCCACCACCTGCACGCACATGCTGCACCTGCGCTATGCGCTCAAGCGCTCCGGGCGCACAGACCACGATGGCCCCTTCAATGGCTGCCTGCTGCTCTGCGCTGAAAGGCGCACATGTGGGATTGTCCAGAGCGGCGGCGCTACGGATGGGCACTGGGCCTAATTGTGGTCCCAAGCCAGCGCCTAGCAGCGTAGTAGGACGCAACGCCGCAGTGCCCCCGTCAAACTCGTGGAGTTGCTGCACAAAGCGGCGTCCGTGGCTACTTGCGGTAACCGCCGTCACCCATGGGGCATTGGCTGGGGCACTGATGCTATCGTCGGCATGGCCACGATTGCCCGCTGCCGCAGCCACGAAGATGTCGTGTTCAAAGGCGCGCAACAAACCAAGCGACTCCAGATGATCCCATGGATCGCTCGCCCCTGCGCCAATCGAATAGTTGATCACCTGCACCCCGTCGGCAATTGCCTGATCAATCGCCGCCAGCAGCGCCGAATGGGGGCAGACGAGATCATTCTCAGGTAGCCCACAGACATCATAGACAATCAGGTTGGCCCGTGGTGCGACGCCAGCAATTGGCCCGACCTCGGCAAGCCCGATGCGTACACGCGGGATATAGTTGCCCACCGCAAGGCCCGCAATGTGAGTGCCATGCCCATGGTTGTCACGCGGACTCGGACGGCCCTGCGGGTCGGGGGTTGTGGCGGTGGCATCAAAGGTGTAGGCACCAATCAGTTTGTTGTTGCATGGAAAGGTTGGATCATAGCGCGGATTGTTGGGGTCGCATACGCCCAAAAAGCCTCCCGTAGCATGCGGGTTTTGGTAGACATACCCGTCAGGGGCGGGATTCTGAAAGGCGGGATTGTTAGGATCAATTCCGCTATCAATCACTCCCAGCAGCACCCCCTCACCACGACTAGGCGTAAGGGGTGCGTGCAGCAACACCTGGTCACTACTCAGGTGCAACTCTAGGCCACCAGCCAAGAGCAGCGCCTCAGCCGCTGGCGGGATAGCAATGCTATCAACATAGACCCCGGCGCTGAGCGGCCCAAGGGCGATCCGCTGTGCGCCATAGCGGTCGCGCAGTTCAGCGTTGATACCATTTCCGATTGTAGATTGTAGATTGCAGATTGCCGAACATGGCGTCCCAATGGGCGTTAGCGTTCTTGATAATGCGGTATGTTCAAGAGTTATTGGTGTGATCGGCGCTTCAGCCAAACCATGATAAAAAAGCTGGAGGTAGAGCTTGCGCGTGGTGGCATCATAGTGGGCCAACGCCCGACCACTAGCTTCAGATTCCGCACTGCTCAAGTGGGCATGCAGCAGCGCAGGGCGTAGCGCAGCATCAGTCACCGCGAGGCGCCAGGGGCTTGTATCAGCCTGGAGCGTTGCGTAGCCTTCGGGCTGCACCGCAGCAACAAAGGGCAAACTGCGTAGCGCTTCAGCTTGGTGCGGTGTCAGATCAAAGGCAAAGCCATACAGCGCGTGGCGATAGGTAAAGACCGGCGTCACCGGCTGGCCCAACGCCTGCTGGATTGCCTCAAGGCTCGCGGCCAGTGGAGGGATTGGCTCATGGGCCAAACGCACCATATAGCGCCCCTGCTGCTCGGCCTGCACTGGGGCACGAGCTCCTGCCACCAGCAGGCAGAGCAGCAGCAAGGCAAGGAGGCTAAAGCCAGGTTTTAGAACAAGGATACAGAAACGAGAAAATAGAAAATAGGTTTGCGGCATCAGGATGCGCTGAATACCTCCAAACTGTACAGGAGTATCCATCCCTCCAACAACTCGGTGCCCTCGGTGCCTCTGTGGTTCAATCCTCAGTATCTCTGCTTGTTGATATTGTAGCCCCCTTGTTCAAGCAACTCGCTACAACTCCTCCGCCAGATCAATTGCCCGCAGCAGCGCCGCCGCCTTATTGCAACTCTCCTGGTACTCCGCTTCGGGGTCGCTATCGGCAACCACGCCGCCGCCTGCTTGGACATAGGCGACACCCTTTTGCACCACCATGGTGCGTAAGGCAATACAGGTATCGAGGTCGCCATTAAAGCCAACGTGGCCAACACAGCCGGCATAGATGCCCCGGCGCGAACCCTCCAGTTCGGCAATGATCTCCATTGCGCGAATCTTCGGTGCACCACTAACCGTGCCTGCCGGAAAGCAGGCCCGTAGGGCATCAAGTGCTTGCAGATCAGCGCGCAACCGCCCGGTCACATGGCTGACGAGGTGCATGACATGGCTGTATTTTTCAACAAACATGAATTCCGGCACCGCCACCGTCCCCGGCGCACTCACCCGCCCAATGTCGTTGCGCCCCAGATCAACGAGCATCAGATGTTCGGCCCGCTCCTTCTCATCGTGCAGTAGCTCATCGGCCAACGCCGCATCCTCAGCCAGATCGCGCCCGCGTCGGCGCGTCCCGGCAATCGGGTGGGTCAAGACCTCGCCCTCCTGGACACGCACGAGCAATTCGGGCGAGGCGCCGACTAGATCGCCCTCGCCGGTACGCAATATGAACATATAGGGCGACGGATTGACCGTGCGCAGCGCCCGGTAGATGGTCACCGGATCGGCACTCGTAGGGCGCACAAAGCGTTGTGAAGGCACCACCTGAAAGATGTCGCCTGCGGAGATATACTCCTTCGCCCGCAGCACATTGGCGTGGTACTGCTCGCGGGGGACATTGGAGCTTGGGGCTTGGGGGCTAAACGTGGGCGGTGGAGCAGAGTGAGGCTCATAGTTACGTGCCGCATCGTGAGCGGGTTGCCGCTCATTAGGCGCAAGCGGCTGGCGCAAACGCTCAACCAGCGCCTCAATCCGCCCAATCGCACGCCGATACTCCTCCTCCAGATCGGGCGCATCCAGATGAACATGGGAAAGCACTTTGATCTTGTGGCGCAAATGATCAAAAATCAAGAGCGTATCCACAAACATCCAGAACCCTTCGGGCATCTTGTAGGCGCAAGTTTCAGGCACTGGCAAGCGCTCAAAGTAGCTCACCGTCTCATAGCCACAATAGCCCACCGCGCCCCCCACAAAGCGCGGCAGATCGGGCAAGCGCACCGGGCGATAGGCACTCAGATAGCTGCCAAGCACCACCAACGGATCGCTATAGGGCAGACTCTGCTTATAGCCCCCCTGGGATGCCTGCGCCACCCCCCGATCAAGGCGCAGCACCAGATAGGGATCGCTACCAATAAACGAATAGCGCGCCAAGTGCTGCCCACCCTCAACACTTTCAAGCAGGAAGCTATAAGCGCCCTGGGCCACCTTCAAATAGGCCGAAACAGGCGTCTCCAAATCAGCCAAAATCTCACGGTAGATCGGGCAAAGATTGCCTTGGTCGCGGAGGGCACATACGTCATTGAAACTGGGAGTGTATAGCATTGAGGAACCTTTCCTACGTCTCCAGCAAGCGTCCCACTTCATCCAAGTCAGTAGCACGCAAGATGGCACGCAAGAGCAATTGCAATTCATGCATATCATCAATTTGGCGAATGGCCATAATAAGGCCCAAAGGTGCATCAGGAAAGCGTGAGGCAATGATATCTTCGATAGAGTTTTGCATAGCCTGACGCCACTGAACACGCTCTTGCTCAAAAGCTTCTATCTTATCTTGCATAAGATACGATATGAGATCGGTTTCCATAAGACGCTCCACAGAGAAACCTTTTCGCTATTGAGCTCGTATCCTTAAATCCCTACGCAAAATACCCCATCCCCATTGCTTCCTCCATCATCGCCACGGTTTCTTGGGCGACGGCGCGGGTGCGCTGGTTGCCCGTGTGGATGATTTCGTCTACGAGGGTGGGGGTGGCGGCGTAGCGGGCGCGCCGTTCGCGGATGGGTTCTAGGAAGGCTTCGATGGCGGCAAGCAGTTTCTTTTTGACCTCAACATCGCCGACGCGCCCAGTGCGGTAGCGTTCTTTGAGATCGTTGACCTCTTCGAGGTTGGGGTTGAAGGCGTCGTGGTAGGCAAAGACCGGGTTGCCCTCCACTTTGCCAGGAATATCGGCCCGGATGCGCGCCGGATCGGTATACATGCCGCGTACCTTCTGGGCAACCGTTGGGGCCTCATCGGAGAGATAGATCGCATTATTGGCGCTCTTGCTCATTTTGCCTTGACCATCGGTACCGGGTAGTGTGCCCACATCGGGCACTAAGGCCTCAGGCTCAGGGAAGACTTCGCCATAGAGGTAGTTGAAGCGCCGCGCAATCTCGCGGGTAATCTCAACGTGAGCCTCGTTATCTTTGCCCACCGGCACCAGATTGGCACGCGGCATCAGAATGTCGCCTGCCTGCAACACCGGGTAGCCAAGCAAACCAAAGGGTAACTGCTCTTCATCAATATTGGCATTGCGCGCCATATCCTTAATACTCGGCAGACGCGCAAGGCGCGGCACGGTCACAAGCATCTCAAAGATCAGGTTGATCTGGAAGATCTCCTTCACCGCCGACTGCACATAGAAGGTTACCTTTTCCGGATCGATCCCAACCGCCAGGTGATCGAGTACCAGATCGCGAATATTCTGCGGAATCTGGGCAATATCCTCACGGGTCGGCTTGGTCGTCAGCACATGCAGATCCGCAATAATAAAGAAGCACTCATAGCGATCTTGCAACGCAACCCGGTTGGCCAACGAGCCAACATAGTGCCCTAAGTGCAACTTACCACTGGGCCGATCGCCAGTGAGAATTCGTGGTTTCGTGGGCATGGAGACTCCTTAGAATGGAAGCGAAGTTTTCACCACAGAGGCACAGAGAACACAGAGGGGTTTGTGCTACGACAAGCACCGTAGGTTGACTCTTTTCTATAGAGACTGTCTGAAAAGTCCATGGGCTGGCGTTGGAGTGCCGGCTTTAGCCGGCTAAAGCCGGCACTCCAACATTTCAGACAGCCTCTCAAAACCTCTGTGTCCTCGGTGCCTCTGTGGTGCAATCCTCGGTACCTCTACTCGTTTACGTTGTGGGCTTCTTGGTCTAAAATCTCGCCTACACGAGATCAAGTGCAGCGGCGATGCCATCTTGCAGGCTGGCCTTGGTATCAATGACACTCAGGTCTACGCCGAGGCCGATCAGGGTTTGGGCCACTTCGGGGCGAATGCCGGTGAGCATGACGCGGGCACCGAGCAGGCGTACCGCTTGGGCCGCTTGGATAAGCGTATTGGCCACTTGGGTGTCTACCACGGCGACGCCAGTAATATCAATGATTGCAACGTGAGCATTGCGCTCACCCACACCCTGCAGCAGCGTCTCCATGATCTGTTGGGCGCGGCGTGAATCAATCGAACCAATCAGGGGCAACACCACCGTCCCATCACTAATCGGCATCAGCGGCGTACTCAGTTCATTCAGTGCCATCGCTTGGGCATCAATGATCTCGGCCTGCATGCGCAACTGCTGATCTTGTGCTTCTTTGAGTAATGTAATGTTCTGGAGCATACCAAACATATGCTCCGGTTTGCCAGTGGCATCGGCAATGAAGTAACCATGCTCAAAGATCCAGACATACGAGCCATCTTTATGTTGAAAACGATACTCCACATCATAGCGATCTTGGGCTGCCAGTGCTACTTCAAGCGCCCGCAGGGTTTCAGGGCGATCCTCGGGATGGATGAGTTGTTCCCACTGGGCAATGCCGCCATCAAGTTCTGCATAGGTGCGCCCACAGACACGCTCAGTCTCACCTGACCAACTAATCGTACCGCTAGGGATATGGTAGTCGTAGACCATCAGGCCAATGGCACTCACCAGCATGGTGTAGCGTTCGTTCAGCCTGGCCAACTCGGCGCGGAGCGCCGTTGCGTCTGCATTATCGTTTGGGGGCATATGTGTTCTCTATTTCCTTATGATGGTATACTTGTGGGGCTTTGGCTCATGGTTGCCTAGAGCTACGTTAAACGCTTTGGGGCTGTGCCCCAAACCCCATTTTTTGTTCCGTTGTGGCGGCTTCGCCGCCACAACGGAACGAAAAGAGCTTGTTAGTGCTCAGAAGTTTTGGGCCGCGACGTTGGCTGAGCCTGTCGAAGCCGACGTCGCACGTTGGCTGAGCCTGTCGAAGCCGACGTCGCACGTTGGCTGAGCCTGTCGAAGCCAACCCGCAACGTAAAAGAAAGGAATCTTTGTGCCTCGTCTTCCTCTACTGATTGTACTCCTCCTGATTGCTTTGGCGCTACCCATGTTGCCACGCGAACGGGTGCAAGCCCAAGGGCTTGCTTCCTTCTCGAGTAGCAGTGCGGTGGTTGCGCCACTAGACCCGACCGTGGTGAACGTCAATATTACGGGCTACTCTGGCCCGGCAACGCTGCTCGTCTTTGATCCACGTTCGCGCCTTGTGGGTAGCTTTCCGTTCAATCTGGTGGGCGGCTATGGCGCGGTGGAGGTGCTGCCCCGTGGGACACTTGGTAACCATTGGGCTGCGCTCTTCCTTGCCGATGGGCGTCAGGTTGCCAATGGTACCATCTACCGCCTTGAAGCCCAAACGACGGTGCAAACCGGGGTGCCCGCCTTCGATCAGCTTTATGGGCAGGTGCGCGACTTTATGGCCTCCAAGCGGCTCAGCTATGAACTGGATGGGCGCACCGTTGCGGGCTACCGTTCGCCTGATAGCCCGCTGCTCTGGCTGCGCGACCACTACTACCAGAATCGCGCCTTTCGCTACTTTGAGGGCGATCTGGTGAGCCTGATTGAAGCCAATCAGCGCGCCCAGCGTCCCGATGGCAGCCTGCCCGATTTTGTCGCCCGCCCTGAATTTGGCATCCCGGCGCTCCGCACGCCGGTCGAGGCTGACGTGGAATACCTCTATGTCCAGTTGATCTATGAGACCTGGCAGACCACCGGCGATACCGCGTGGATGCTGCGCTTGCTGCCTTCGGCCCAGCGGGCGATCAATTATACGCTGACTTCGCCAGAGCGCTGGCAGCCCGATTTGGGCTTGGTGATGCGCCCCTTCACGATTGATACCTGGGATTTTGCCTATGGGCCAACCACCCGTGATCCCAATACTGGCCAACCCGCGCCGCGCCACTGGATTGATGAGCATACCAAGTGGGGCATCTTTCATGGTGATAACACTGGGTTGGCTGAGGCGCTCCGGTCGTTGGCGGTCATGGAAGCGGCGGCTGGTCACGCTGAGTTGGCGGCCCAACGGCGTGGTTTGGCCAACGATATTATGGTGCGGCTCAACCGGCTCAGTTGGAACGGCAATTTCTTCACCCACCACGTCAAGCTTGTCCCCTACCAGGTGCCGGGCGTAGACGAAGCGCGCCAGTTGAGCCTCTCCAATGCAATTGCGCTCAACCGGGGAGTCTTGAGCCTAACCCAAGGCCGGGCGATTCTGGCAGAATACCAGCGCCGCCTCAACGATCCAGGGCGTACCGCCTTTGCCGAATGGTTTAGCATTGATCCGCCCTTCCCGCCCGGTGCCTTTGGGCTCGACGGGCGGCTGGGCGAACGGCCCGGCGAGTATGTCAACGGCGGGATTATGCCCCTGGTTGGCGGCGAACTCTCGCGTGGTGCGTTCCGCCACGGCTATGAGAGCTACGGTTTTGACATTCTCTACCGCTACGATGAGCTCATTCGGCGTACCGGCAGTACCTTCCTCTGGTACTACCCGACTGGTGGGGTTGCGGAGGTAGATCACTTCCTGCCGACTGATGGATGGGGTTCGAGTGCCATGCTTGGGGCGCTGATCGAAGGTGCAGCGGGCATTGAAAATCGCGGCCTGAAGTTCAGCGAAGCTACGTTGAGCCCGCGCTGGCTGGCTGCTCCGCGTAACACCATCCAGCATGCCTACGCCGTCGCCCGCTATGCTGCTTCCGATGGCTATGCGGCCTACCGTTGGCAGCACCAGCCTGCCGCCAACCGTGGGGCCGAGGGCCACATCCAGCTTGAGGCTACCAGCAGTGGCGAAACCTTCTTGCTGCGTGTGCTACTGCCCCCCCAAGCCGAGCGGGTCACCCGCGTGGTGATCAACGGCCAACCCGCGCCGCTACGCATCGAAACGCTAGGGTTCAGCCGCTACGCGCTGGTCGAGGCGGCAGGGCCGATTGTTAATGTGCAGGTGACGTATCGGTGAGGAACGGAAGAACGGAAGAACAGGAGAACGGAAGAACAGGAGAACAGGAGAACGGAAGAACAGGAGAACAGGAGAACGGAAGAACAGGAGAACGGAAGAACAGGAGAACGGAAGAACGGAAGAACAAAAGAACAGCTATCTTTAGTTTTATTCTATTCCTTTGTTCATCCGTTTCTCTGTTCCTTTGTTCCTCTGTTCCTTTGTTCCTCTGTTCCTTTGTTCCTCTGTTCCTTTGTTCCTCTGTTCTTCTAAGAAGGCAGACCAGCGAGGGCCATGGCCACCTCTTCAGCCGAATACTCAAAATCTTTGAGCTTACCGGCCTGGAAGTCGGTGTAGGCTTGCAGATCGAAGTGGCCGTGGCCACACAGATTGAAGAGGATGGTCTTGGCCTCGCCCGCCTCTTTGCAGCGTAGCGCCTCATTGATCGCTCCGGCGACGGCGTGGTTTGCTTCGGGGGCGGGGAGGATGCCCTCAGCGCGGGCGAAGGTGAGTCCGGCGGTGAAGGTTTCGAGCTGTTGGACGTTGGTCGCTTCAAACTGGCCCAGTTGTAGCAGATGGCTCACCATTGGGGCCATGCCGTGGTAGCGCAAGCCCCCGGCGTGGATGCCCGAAGGCACGAAGCCGTGGCCCAGGGTGTGCATCTTGACCAAGGGTGTCATGCCGGCGGTATCGCCAAAATCATAAGCATACTGGCCCCGCGTGAGGCTAGGGCAGGCAGCGGGTTCGACGGCAACGACGCGCACATCACGTTCGCCGCGCAGCTTGGCCCCAATGAAGGGGAACGCAATCCCGGCGAAGTTGCTACCACCGCCAGTGCAGCCCACAATAATATCGGGGTAATCGCCCGCCATCTCAAGCTGGGCCAGCGACTCGAGGCCAATCACGGTCTGGTGGAGCAGGACGTGATTGAGCACACTCCCGAGCGCATAGCGCGCATCGGGGTCTTGGGCCGCAATCTCAACCGCCTCGCTAATCGCAATCCCAAGGCTGCCGGTGCTATCGGGGTGTTCAGCCAGAATCGCCCGGCCCGCGTTGGTCTCGGTGCTAGGACTTGCCACCACGCGAGCGCCATAGGCTTCCATCAGCGCACGGCGATAGGGCTTCTGGTTGTAGCTCACTTTCACCATATAGACCAGCACCTCAAGTCCGAAGAGCGCCCCGGCAAAGGCGAGCGACGAACCCCACTGCCCGGCCCCCGTCTCGGTCACAAGGCGCTTGACCCCCTCCTGCTTATTGTAGTACGCCTGAGCGACGGCGGTATTGGGCTTATGGCTCCCCGCCGGGCTCACCCCCTCATACTTATAGTAAATCTTCGCGGGGGTATCGAGCGCCTGTTCGAGGCGGCGGGCGCGATAGAGCGGGCTTGGGCGCCACTGGCGATAGATGGACTGCACCTCATCGGGAATCTCAATCTCCCGCTCGCTACTCACCTCCTGCATAATCAAACCCATCGGGAAGAGCGGGGCAAGATCATCAGGGCCAATCGGCTGCTTAGTACCAGGGTGCAACACCGCAGGCGGCGGTGCAGGCAGATCAGCGGCGATGTTGTACCACGACGTCGGCATACGGTCTTCGTTGAGCAGGTACTTCACTGTCTCCATGGAAACTCCTTTGACTATGCGGAACAGAAGAACAGAGGAACAGGGGAACAGAGGAACAGGGGGGGAAGAAGAACAGAGGAACAGAAGAACAGGGAGGAAGAAGAACAGAAGAACAGAAAATGGGTTCATTGCCGCCAAAGAGCGCAAAGGGATGGTTTCAGAGTATTTTACCGTTTGGAGGCATGCAGATCATCCTGATGCAGCAAACCTATTTCCTCTTTCCCATTTCCCATTTCCTTTTTCCTATTTTCGCCTATCAAAAACGCCCCCCACCCCAACAGGGGCGAGAGGCGAAAGAATCGCGGTGCCACTCTCGTTCGTGGCCGATGGGCCACGCACTCAACGAACAGGAACACGCTCGTGTGCTGTTCAGCGCCATGTAACGGTGGCGCATCCGGCGGCTACTACTCCAAGCTTGTTGTTTCGCTCCGCAGCTCGCGGGCCCATTCAACGCTACCGTACGCATCGGCCTCACACCACCGCCGACTCGCTGGATCGCCGTGCAACGTCTACTCTTCCCGGTCATCGCTATTGGGGTATGTACTTGGCGTGGAGTATAGCACGTCTGCTTGGGGGGTGTCAAATTGATTCCCCCCTTTCGTTTTGGCGACGAAGTCGCCAAAACGAAAGGGGGGGACGAAAATGGGGCAGCTACGCCTTTGCCGATCAGGCAACGTTGCTGGAGCCCTACGCATCTACCCATACACTCTTGGAAGGAATGAGAGGGCAGTCAAATGGCATGTTTTCTGGCTACTGAGTGGTTCACTTTTATACTATAATGGTTTCATGAGAAGAACCCATCTTTTTCGTTGCGCGTTGGCAGCTTCACCAGCAACGCGCAGGTGCGTAGCCTGACCAATTTTTTTTACACTCCGATTCCCATA
The DNA here is from genome assembly GCF_002532535.1 of Candidatus Viridilinea mediisalina. Classification (GTDB taxonomy): domain Bacteria; phylum Chloroflexota; class Chloroflexia; order Chloroflexales; family Chloroflexaceae; genus Viridilinea; species Viridilinea mediisalina. The sequence goes on along the minus strand of NZ_NQWI01000034.1, from coordinate 15,341 downwards.
GGTGGGAGGGCCGACATCAGGGGTGCTTGCGGATAAGGCTTTGGGATGCCCAGGATGGCCCTCACCCCCCTTCCCCTTTCGACAAGCGGTCCCTGAGCTTGTCGAAGGGCAGGGCATCGCCTCTCCCACGTTGTGGGAGAGGGGCGAAGGTAACGCTGTTTTGTTGCATTCCTTTGCGCTCTTTTGCGGCAATGAACACATGTTCTTTCCTGTTTCCTACTTCCTGTTTCCTACCCCTAGCCTATGCAAACTTCCGATGATCAGATCATCCGCGCCTGGGCCGAGCGCCCCGGACGCCATATTGTCAATTTGAGTGGCGGTAAGGATAGTACTGCGCTGGCGATTTTCCTGCGCGGCAAAATCCCGCAGTTGGAGTATCTCTTCTGCGATACCCATAAGGAATTGCCGGAGACCTATGAGTACCTTGATCGCCTCGCGGCCTATTTGCAACGCCCGATTATGCGGCTCAATGCCGAGCGCGGCTTTGACCATTGGCTTGAGATGTATGGCGGGATGCTGCCTTCGGCGCGGGTGCGCTGGTGTACGCGCAAGCTGAAGATTGAACCCTTTGAGTATTTTGTGGGCGATGATCAGGTCTGGAGCTATGTGGGCATCCGTGCCGATGAGGAGCGGAGTGGCTATGTCTCGACTAAGCCCAATATTCAGCCGGTCTTTCCCTTCAAAGAATTTGGCTTGAAACTGGCCGATATTGAGCGTATTTTGGAAGATTCGGGTATTGGTCTGCCCAGTTATTACGAATGGCGGCAGCGGAGTGGCTGCTGGTTCTGCTTCTACCAGCGCTCTGGCGAGTGGGTGGGGCTCAAGGAGCGCCATCCTGAGCTGTATGAGCAGGCCAAAGCCTATGAGTCGAAGCGTGACGGTGAGCAGTTCTTCTGGCGGCAACGCGAGAGCCTGGCCGAACTTGAGCGCCCGGAGCGCATCGCGCAGATCAAGGCCCAACACGCCCAACGGCTCGAACAGGAGCGCCGCCAGCGCCCCGATCAGCCGTTGATTGAGTTGATCGGCGCGGCCCTGGATGCTGAGGATGATGAGCGGGGCTGTGATATTTGCCATTTGTAGTTTAAGACATGGTTCAAACGCACTTGACAGTTTGGTCCGACGGAGTGCCGATTGTAGTTTAAGACATGGTTCAAACGCACTTGACAGTTTGGTCCGACGGAGTGCCGACTTTAGTCGGCTTCCAGTGGCCTCAGCCGACTAAAGTCGGCACTCCAACTGTCAAGCTGGAATGGCCAACTGTGAAACATGCCTAAGGAGAACGATGCGTACACTCTGTTTCAATCAGAAATTTCCCCTTGATCGTGAGCTGATGAAGGGCTTGTTGCAGTGCATCAAGGCGGGTGAGGCGAGCTCAAAGGCTTCTATTGGTGCCTATCTTGGCATTAATCCCTATAAGATCGAGGGTCTGCGCGGCTGGTTTTGTAAGCTGGGTTTAGGCTCATTCAACCGGCAGGGTTACTATCTCTCCGAATTTGGGGCGCTGGCTGCTGAGTATGATCCCGACCTCGTGCGCCCTGGTACGCTCTGGCTGCTGCACTACTTCTTGGTGAGTGAACACGATGAACGGGCTGAGGTCTGGTATCGCTGCTTCAATGAGTTTGTCTTTCCGGGCAAAAGCTTTACGCCCGAAGAGTTGCGGGAGTATGTCGAACGGGTATTGCCTGAGCAGCCAGAGAATCGTGATGCGGTGAAGGAAGATGCGAAAGCGTTGGTAAAGACCTATACCAATACGAACGGATTAGGTGAGCTTGCCATGCTCAGCAAACAACCGCAGCGGCGCTTCCGTGCAGCCTTGGCGAAGCTGCCAGAAAACCTGATTGCCGCCTACGCCCTCTTTGACACCTGGCAGCGCCGCTACCCGGGGCTCGATACGATTCGGCTCTCGCAGATTGCCGACGAACCCGAATTTCTGGGGCGTGTCTTTGTGGCGACGCCAAGCCAGGTGCGTGACATGGTGCTACACCTACAGGCCGTTGGGTTGCTCAGTTTTGCCGATACCCAGCACGAGCCGGTGACGCGCCGCTACCACGAGCCGGTCGTTACGTTGTTGCAGCGGTACTATGCTCCTGCGGATGGTGCCTCTGGAACGTAGGGATTGGTTGGGTCTGTGCCCCAAACCCTCACCGGAGGTGACTTGGATTATGAATAATCTTCTTCCACAAGCCGCCGCCCTCTTTCAGACATGGTGCAACCAGCCGCGCTACCGCACGGCTTGGCTGATTGGCGGGCCTCTAGCGGGCAAGACGACTCTGGCCAAGCGGCTCTGCGCCCATGCCACTTGGCGCTACCTGAACTATACGCTGGACGCGGACTATTTCGCGCAGTTGCATGATCGGATCGAGACCTACCAGGTGGCTGATCTGCTGAACGATCTGCGTGGCTGGTGTCGTGCAACGACCCAGCCAGTGTTGCTCGTGGATGAACTTGATGCCCTCTTCGCCTGTTGGTCTGACGGGCAGCGGCGTCTCTTTGCCCACCAAGCGAGCCGCCTGTCCGATCTGCCGTGCGGCCTGATTCTGGTCAGTAATTTCTTTGAGCCTGTACAGCTTGCTTCGCTCTTGCCGCAGAGTGATCAGTTGGCCTATTTTCACTTAGGGATGAGGGATGAGGGATGAGGGATGAGGGATGAGGGATGAGGGACAAACAGAACGCATAGCATTGCTTGTTCGTCGTAGGCGCTTGAGCGCCATTCACGGATTCATTAGGGCGTTAAGACAAGGTTTCAGAAACGGCCTTTCAACTTTACAGTTGGAGTGCCGACTTTAGTCGGCATCTAATGGCAACCTACGACCTCAGCCGACTAAAGTCGGCACTCCGTCGGAGACCAAACTGCAATGTACCCTAAAACCTTGTCTAAAGCGCCTACTACCAGCGGGTTTTGGGTCTTCCCGAAGCTTAGGAGTACCACAATGAACGATGCTGCCCTCCGACTCGATAGGCTCGTGACGGTTGACGCCAGCTTTAAGCCGGCGGTTGCGTTGCCCGACCACTTTAATGATCCTGAGCAGAATGCCCAGTTGGTCAACTCCTATATTCCTACCAGTCAGACGATTGAATTCTTTGCCGAAGTTGCCCAGAGTATGCGTGCTTCAAGCGATGAGCGTGCGCGGATGTTGCATGGCACCTTTGGTACCGGCAAGTCCGATCTGCTGCTGATGCTCTGCAACTACGTTTCGCGCTCGGTGGATGATCCGCTGATGCAGCCCTTCTATGCGAAGCTGAAGCGGCTTCATGAGGCGCAATACACGACGATCTACCAGCAGCGTGCCAACAAGAAGCCCTTTCTGGTGGTCTTGCTACAGGCCAATGCGGTGACGCCATTTGCCGGCTTTATTCTGCATGGTCTTGAACAGGCGTTGAAGCAGGCCGGGCTTGATGATCTGATGCTGCCGACGCGCTATTCGGCGGCGCGCCAGAAGATTGAGGCTTGGCAGGATGAAGGCCATGCCGTATTGCCGCGCTTTATTGAGGCGCTGCGCAACAATGAGGCAATGGAATTGTCGCGCTTGCTGCAGGAGCTGGCCGGGCCGAGTGCTGGTACGGTCTTTCCCGCCTTTCAGCGTGCCTTCCGTGAAGCAACCGGTACCGCTTTTGACATCTATAGCTATGCCCATCCCCACGAAACCTATCGGCGTGTGGCCCAAGCCCTCTGTGAGCGGGGTAGTCACAGTGGGATTGTGGTGGTTTGTGATGAGTTTACCGAGGTGCTGCGCCGCCTTGCTCGTGCGGGCGATCAGCAGTCAGTGGAGGTAGAGGTTGAAGCGTTAGGGGTGCAAGATTTGGCCAATGCGAGTGTCGCTTCGGGTGTGAATCAACTCCACTTTGTGGTTGCTACGCTTGTGGGCTTCGCAGGTGTCACAAGAGAAGAGAGTACATCGGGATCGGTGAAGCAAACAATTGAGAAGGCTGGCGGGCGTTTTAAGGCGTTTGCCCTTGATACACAGGATAGCGCTGAGTTGCTACGCGGCGCTCTCTTGCGTCTTGACAAGGATGCTGTGGCCCTGCCGAACCGCCAGCGCGATGAACTTATTGATCTCGCCCGTACCCTCTGGCCCAACAAGCCAAAGACGTGGCTCAGTGAGATGGTGGTTGAAGGCTGCTTTCCATTGCATCCCATTGTCACTTTTGCACTTCCGCAGATCAACAATCGTGTTGCCCAGACCAATCGCACCATGTTCCTATTCCTCAAGGATCAGGAGGGCTTGAGCGGTTTTCTGGCGCAGACCACTCTGGCCAGTTCGTATCCCGATTGGCACAACCTCTTGACTCTCGATTGGCTCTTTGACTACTTTTTCCAGAGCATTCAGGTGCGTCGGCAGGAGGTTATTGATGCTTACAACCACGCGCTGCAACAACTCGCTAATGTCCAATTTGATACCACCTTGGCCCGCCGTGCCCTCAAGGTAATCGCCTTCTGCGAGGTGGTTGCGCCGAGCCTCAGTCCGACGCGCCATCTGTTGCGCCAGGCGCTCAACCTGCCGCCAGGGGCCGAGCAGGCGTTGCGTGACGCACTCCAGGTGCTTGAGCAGATCGAGGCGGTCTATCCGCCCAACGATGCCGATGGGGCCGCCTTGGGTGCCTATAGCTTGCCCATGCCGGGGCGGGTGAATCCAATGAATCTGCGTCAGCGCGTGATCAACAAGGCGCAGAGTATGCCGGAGGTGAGTGTCTCGTTTTTGCAAGCGGCCCATCCTGCTGAACGCATCAGAGCTGAGGAGTACAACCGCGAACGGGGCAGTGCCCGCGAGTTGAGAGCCAAATATATCAGTCTGGTGGAACTCAATAGCGCCGCACGGCTCAAGGACGATCTGAACAATGCTCGCGATGGCTTACTCTGGTATGTGATCGTTAGCAGCGAAGAGAAGCGTACTGAGGCGCAGAGTAAAGCCCGTGAATTGACCCGCCGCAACCCACGTCTCGTCGTCGCTGTCCCGACGGTGCCGCTGGATGTCTTGGAGCGCTTCAAGAGCTACCGGGCGCTACAGGCGGTGCAGGGCGATGAGAGCCTTGATAGTGCCGCGAAGAGTTTCCTGCAAGAGCATGGCAAGGTGGGGAGTGGCTTTGCCAAGCCCTTTCACGAAGCTGTTGCACAACTTCGTGAAGAGAAGTTATGGGAATGGTTCTACAACGGTGCCAGTCAGCCCAACATGAATCTGCGTGCCGATGCTCAAAAGTTGGCCTCCCGCGTTATGGATGCCGTCTATCCTGCTACGCCTAAACATTCCCTAGAGCAGCACTTGAAGGCTGAGAGCTATACCCCCAACCTTGGGCGTGCGGTTGCCGAGATCTTAAAGCCTGAAATTCGAATCAGCAAGAAGGGCAACAAAGAGGAGGTAGTGATTCGCAAGGCGTTCACGGAATTGGGGCTGGTGAAAGCGCTTCGCTCCGATAGTGTCCATGAGATCTTTGAGCTTACGGAACCCTCGAGCGCACACTTCAACAGCCAGAAGGTCTGGGAACTCTACAAGAGCCATTTGCGCGACGGGAAGCCTTGGAGCAAGTTGGTTGATCTGCTGCGTGCGCCACCCTTTGGCCTCTACAATTCGCTGATCTTTGCCTTTAGCGGCGCTTTCTTCACCTTCTATGTTGATGCGCTTGAACTGAGCAAGCTCAAGGGCAACCAAGCCCAAGATGTGGCACTTGATGAGAAGGTGCTCAAGGAGTTGATCGAAAAACCGCACGATTATCAGGTGCGCTTCCAGCCGCTGAGTGAGCTTGAGCGGCGTTGGCTCTACGAGTTGGTGCGCGTGGGCTTGCAGCAGCCCTTTGATCCGAGTGGTGGTCACGGTAAGACGCTGCGCTCACGGGTGGCCGAGCAACTCAAGCAGTGGCTGAAAGGCTTGCGGCTGCCCCTGTTGGCCGAAAAGTTACAGGCCGAGCGGCTTGCGGCGCTCATGCCCGATTACCCCGCGCCGGTTATCGCAGCGGCTATACTGCTGCTGCACAATCTACGCAACGAAGACGCACTCGCCTACACTCTGCTCAAGAGTCTGCCTGAGACCTTAGGTGCCCCTGCCGATCATGCGGCATGGGATGATGCGCTTGTAGCCGATCTGCTTGATGCTTGGGCTGAAACCTGCCGTCTGCTTGAGCAGTTGCCCAATGGACTTGAAGGCTATGCCACCCGTGCGGTGGCTGCGGTCTTTAACTGTGCCGACCGTCCGCCTGATGAGATGTGGGCCACGATCTACCGTTGGCGTTCGCACCGGCAGGTGCTTCAGGGCCAAGCTACGACGCAACTCAATAGCCAAGCGCGCCAATTCTTCTTGGTTACCAACCGCTCGACGAGTAGTATTCGCGCAGCGATCCTTGATGAATTTGCGCGTACCATTGTGGGCATCAACACCACCTATCACACCTGGTCAACCATCGATCATGTTGAGCGTCTGGTCAAGGAGGTGCAGCGGGCGCGTGACGAGATTGATGCGCGGTGGTGCGATGTTGCGAATGCTGAGGAGGTTTGGCACGCTGGCCTCGCAACGGCGGCGGCGGGACGCCCTATGGTTGGGGTTAAGATCGAACAGGTTGGCCAAGAACTGGCTACGTGGGCCCAAGGGTTGCAGTGGCCCGCTTGCACAACGACTCTCCAGGCCAATCAGTTGCAGCAACTGTATCCCGGCTTGACGCAGCAAGCCTACGCGGATCTGAGTGCGCTGCTCAGGCGTACACCGCTGCCACTACAGGAGTGGCAGCGTGAGGTGAATGAGGGGCTGCCGCGCCAGTTTGGGCTTGAGGGCTGGAGTAAGGCTGAGGTGGAGCAGGCGGTTGCCCGCTTTACGCAGGCGCTGAAACATGCCGCGCAGCTTGATCAGCGCCTGCGTAGGCATACGCTTGAGCGCCTCGTGGCGCTCTTTCCTGCTGATGACGCTGTTGCGACGCAAACGCCTGCGGATCGGCTGCGTGCATGGCGGTGCCGTTACCCCATTCCGCCCGAACATGATCTTGATGAGACGGCCCAGATCCTCTTGACCCACCTTGATGCCTTGGATGATGGCGAGACGACGCTGCTGATTACTTTGCCCCGCGCCATCACCCCAAGCGCCCAGAGCTACCAACAGTGGCCAAGCTACGCTGAACTTGAGCACTACGTCAAGCTTGTCGCAAGTGCCGCTGAGACGATTGCCAACTACCAGCCCCTGAGTGCCGCCGAACAGCAGTGGTTGCACGCCTTTGTCACCGATGCGCTGCGGCGGCCACTGGCCAACCCGCCCCGCGAGAAGCGGCGCCTCTGCCATGCGGTGGCGACCCACTACCAGCAGTGGCTGCGCGAGTTGCGGCTGCCCGCTTTTGCCACCACGCTCACCAGCGCTGATCTGCACGAACTCTTTGCTGAGGAAGCTGCACCAAGCATTGCGCTGATGCAGGCGCTGCTCACGCCCGACCAGTGGCTCACGCCCGATCCGGCTGCCGGGCTGCTGAACAGGTTGCCCACGCTGCTCACCGTCGCAACACCGAGTACAGATTGGGATGCGACGGTTGTAGACCACCTGCTCGCCGAGGCGGGCAGTGCATGCACATGCCTCGCCAAGCTGCACGACGTTGCCTCGGCATGGCTCTTTACCCAGATCGCGCCGCTCTTTGGTGCCGATGGCCATAATGGGAGCGCCAGTAGCTTAGTGACGAAACTGCGGGCGTGGCGGCAAGAGCATGTGCTTTTAGCCAATGAGCACCTTTCGCCCAATGCGAAGTTCTTGGCGCAACAGTTGGTTCACACAGCGGACGATCCGGCTAATCTGCTGCTCACCACGCTGCCCAGTAGGTTGCAGCCGGTCAAGACGCCCTACAGCAGTTGGCCTACATGGCAGCAGCGCCACACCTATATCGAGGCGCTGGCTACGGCTGCCAAGGAGATTGCCCAGCATGGCCAGGTGCAAGAGGCGACCACCGAGGTGCAGGCGCTCTGGGATGAGCTACAGCACCGCATGGCCGCGCTCTCACGCGCTGAGCAGCGCTGGTTGATCAAAGCCTTCAACGAGGAGTTTCGGATGTGATCACCATCATTGCCGACCGCTTTGCTGCTGCTGCGGCGCCTGCGGGGGCGCTGCTTGCCCGTTGCCCCGCCGATTATGTTGAAGTGCGCTGCCAGATCAAAGCGGCGCTCGTCAACTTCACATCGTTGACCGTCTATGTCACTGATCCGGTGGTACTCTGCTGGCTGAGTGACCTACAACGCTACCCGGCGAGCCACCTGTGTTGGCATGAGGTTGATCCGTGTGAGCAGTTCAGGAGCATCTTCCACGTCGCGCCCACCGAACCCTTTACACGCGAACTGATCGCGCAACTCCGGCTCGACACGCTCGCCCCGCCCCCACCCGGCCTCGCGCTCACGCCGCTCAGTTGGCTGCTCGGCCAGCGTCTGGATTTGCTCTGGCAGCATGATCAGCCGCCGCCCAACCACGCGGCTGCGGTGGCCGCGTGGGCGCTTACGGCGAACATTGTGCTTGCCGCGCCACTCTTGACGCTGGTGCAAGCGCAACTAGAGCGTTGGGAACACGACGCCCCCTGCTTTATTGCGTTGCGGGCGGCGAGCCTAGAGGCTGACAGTCGCCATTTGCTGCTGCGTTGGGCCTTGCGCCACTACAACCACACGTGGCAAGCCGAGCAGCCCTGGGCTGGGTTGCCGCTGCTCAAGGAGGCACCGCCGAGCGCCGCTGTGGAGCAGGCGCTGAGTACCCAGAGCACACTGCTCCACAACTACTGGCAGCGCTTCATCACCCAGCAGAGCGCCGATCCCGCCTGCATCAACACCGCCCTCGGCCAAATGTCCGGCTTGAGTAGCGTGGAGCTAGAGGTGCTGAGTGAACTGCTCAACCACCATCCCGAACTGCTCGATCAGGCGCTGTTGACGCGCATCAAGCGCCATTTTGCCCATCTCAGTAGCAGCGACGCAATCCTAGCGCAACTGGCCAACCGCATCGTGCCCGCGACGCCGAACATGCCCGACGCGGCATGGCCCGTGGAGCGTTGGCTCACCTGGGCCACCCAAGAGTATTTGCCCTTCTACCGCTGGGTCGTACAGACGGGTTGCCAGCGTGAACACCAGCAGGCGTGTGCGCTCCACTACAGCGACTGGCTCTACCAGCACTACCAGAGCCTGATCAACGATGATCGCTCGCCCATCCTGACGCGCCAATACCAAGAGGTCTTGAGCCGCATCCATGACGAACCGGAAACCGTGGTCTTCTGGCTGGTGGTTGATGGCATGACCTGGTGGCAAGGGGCGCTGATGCGCAAAGCGTGCGAGCAGCGCGACCTGCACACCGTCGCACTCCGCCCCGGCCTCGCAGCGCTCCCCTCGCTCACCAGCGTCTCCAAATGGGCACTCGTCACCGGCCAGACCCCGCGCGCAACCGAAGAGCCAACGCTGGCGGCGGCGGCGCGGGCCAAATTGGCACGCAGCAGCATCCCCGCCTGCGTTAGCTACGATGCGCATGAAGCCCTTGCGGCCCTACGCAAAGAGCCTGAGCTGCGCGTCGTCTTGCTGCTCGACACCATGCTCGACACGATAGCCCACCAGTGTCACGGCTTCACCGACCATGGCAGCGTTCGCGGCCATCTGGATGAATTGGCCCAAACCCTGGCCCAAGCGCAGCAGATCTGCACACAGCATGGCCGTCGCCTGCTGATCTTCATCGGCAGCGACCACGGGGCCACCCTGTTGCCCCCCACAGCAGCGAGTACCCCCTTGCCCAAAATGGTCCGCGAGGTGAGCGAAAGCTGGGAGAGCGGGCAACCCGCGCCCGTGCAAGCGAAGCCGAGCAGCCGTGCGGCGGTGAGTCAACTGGAAGCCATGCCCGCCATTGACGAAACGCGCTGGTACCCCCTTGATCGTGAGCGCTTCCAACTGGATCGCCACTACCTCGTACCGCGTGGCTACCACTACATCAAACGGCGACCAAGTGGCTGGACCCACGGCGGCCTCACGCCCGAAGAGACCATCGTGCCACTGATGCAACTCAGCGGCAGCGCCGTCGCCATGCTCCCACTGGAACTCGTGGTACAGGGCGAACTGCGCGCCAGACGGGCGGGCACCCTCACCATGCTCATCCAAAACCACAACCCCTTCCCCATCGAAAACCTACACTGGCAGATCAGCGGCGGCCCGCCCCCAGGCCAGATCGCCATACTTGGCCCCAACGCCAGCCAGACGATCAGCATCAGCTTCCCCCCGATTAACCCTGCTGGCGACACCTTCACCATCAACTACACCCTCGACTTCAGCCACTTCGGCAAGCCGGAACAGAACAGCGGAATGTGCAAGATCAGAGTGCAACACCTCTATATCCAAGACGAAGGCCTTGAAGACATGTTTGATTAGAGGCTGTCTGAAAAGGGTTTCAGTGCCATACGATGCTACGTGGCACGCGGTGGAGTGCCGGCTTTAGCCGGCTAAAGCCGGCACTCCACCGCGTAGCGACCGACTTTTCAGACAGCCTCTTAGGGGATGCGCGGGAACCAGGTTCCCGCGCACACCCCGGTAGCCCCAAGGAGCGAACGCATACCCATGCTCCCCTACGAAACAAAAGCCCAAGAAATCTTCGGCGAAGTCTGCGTCAACAAAGGTCTCGTGCAGCAGGCCGGTTTTGGCACACGCAGCATCCCCGCCTTCGTAAGCGAATGGATCGTCACGCGCAACGCGCCCTCGGGCGTCCTTGACGACGCAGCTCAGGAACGGATTCGCACCTTTTTGAACAAACACCTACCCACCCGCGACCAGAAGGAGCAACTTAAGGCGCAGTTGCAGAATGGCGAAACCCTAACAATTCTTGATCATTTCAGCGTAGAAATTGATCTCAAAAAAGACGACGCCTATCTACGCATCCCCTGCCTAGACGAACACAAAGCGGGGATCGAACGTCACCTCACCGAGAGCTACCCGCTCCTCTTGGGCGCTGGGGTGTGGGGCGTGGGCAAATTACGCTACGCGAGGCCCGACACTACGGAGCGCAAAGATGGGCATATTCGCATGAGCGAATTCCGCCCCATGCAGAATGCGCGGCTCGATCTCGATCTCTACTGCGAATACCGGGCGCACTTCAGCCTCGACGAGTGGCGCGACCTCCTGATTGCCAGTATGGGCTACAACCCCGCCGCCTACAGTACCGCCCAACAGATGCACCTGCTGACGCGGCTCGTGCCACTAGTGCAAGAGCGCGTCAACATGATCGAACTCGCGCCCAAAGGCACTGGCAAATCCTTCGTCTTTCTCAACCTCTCGCGCTACGCCCGCCTCGTCTCCGGTGGCAAAGTGAGCGCAGCGGTACTCTTCTACAACAACGCCAAAAATCAACCCGGGCTACTCAGCCACTACGACCTAGTCATCTTCGACGAGGCCCAGTCGCTCAGCTTCGACAACCCCGGCGAAGTGATTGGTGTGCTGAAGGACTACCTTGAGTCGGGCAGCTTCGCCCGTGGCGGGAAGCAGAAGATCGAAACGAGCGCGGGGCTCATGCTCCTGGCCAACATCCCACTCGACGAATATCGCCAGCCGCGCCACAAGAAACTTTTCAACGAACTACCCAGCTTTCTGAGCGAAACCGCCTTCATTGACCGTATCCACGCCATTCTGCCCGGCTGGGAACTGCCGCGCATCGAAGAGGGCTTGATCGGGCGCGGCATCGGCTTCAAAGCGGACTACTTTGGCGACGTATTGCACCACCTCCGCAACCGCGCCGGGTATGAACAGATCTTCCAGCGCTACAACAGCATCAGCGGCACCAGCGACCGGCGCGACATGATCGCCATCAGCCGTCTCGCGGCGGGCTTTTGCAAACTGCTCTTCCCCCACGGCGAAGTGAGCAGAGGCGATTTTACGGCCTACTGCATCAAACCCGCCGTTGAGCTACGCCAACGGGTACGCGACCAACTCAGCCTCCTTGATCCAGAGTATGCCGAGGTGCAGATCGGGTGGGAGTAGTGAGATTTATACCAAATCCGATAGCCGATAGCCGATAGCTGATAGCCGGACATGGCGTCTCAATGCGCTTGAATGTCATGAGGCATGTTCAATGGTAATTGGTATTATGTGTATTACGTTAGCTCCCGGAGGGAGGTGTAAATGGCGGCTATAACCAACCCCTTTGTTGACTACCTCGCCCGCTATACCACCGCGTCGCCCGATCACGAGGCCGCCTTTGATGAGTTTTTGGCCCAGACAGCGCCGCCGCCCGGTGGTAAGTTGCGGCTTACTACCCGCGTTGAGCAGTTTCTGCACGCTTGCTTCAACCGCGCTGCGCCGCCTTCGATCATTCTGACCGGCAATGCGGGCGATGGCAAAACCTACCTCTGCCGCCAGGTTATTACGGCTTTTACGGGCAGTGCGGTTGAGGATTGGCAACAGGTGGCACAACAGCCCCTTGTGCATCGCGGCATGCGCCTGCACATCGTCAAAGATCTCTCAGAATTGGGTGAAGCGCCTGGATTGCAGGTGTTGCACGGTTTGGCCAAAGCTTGTCAGGATGGCAGCCATGAACGCTACCTCATTCCAACAGCGAAATGCTCTATGTGACGACGCAATATTTGCATAGTGCAGAACAGCCACGCCCACTGGTACGCCTCAGCATCCCAGCGGATGCACTCACCATCAAACCGAGCGCACCGACCAATGCGCTCTACGACTGCGAATGGCCTAAGCTCTACCTCGTCATCACCGCGCCACCCGCACTGCTACACACCGATCCCGATGCAGCCAAGCGACCTGTCTCATGGCCACTCAATCTGCTGCTCTTTGAATACATCATGCGCCTCGCCCGTGGCGGCACCTACAACGTTCTCGCCGCTGAATGTGCGCTCAGCCTGCGTAACCTGAAGGATCACCTACTGAGCACCTTTGCCACCACACCAACCCAGCGCGAAAGCGTCGAATTCTTTGTCACCGAACGGCACAGCTATGTCCTGAAGAAACTCCGCTTTGACGAGGATGGATGCATTACTCTTTTTTGAGGGAAGTAGAAATTTTGTTAGCGCGAAAAAGTTCTGGGCCGCGCCGCTTGGCTTCGACAGGCTCAACCACCGAGCCAGCGGCGCGGTGGCTGCCAACCCAAGGCTTCTTCGCGCTAACGAAATTTCTAAGTGTCCCAGCAGCCTTTCATGCTGAGTAGTACATGGTTCACATGCATCGTAGTGCCGACTTTAGTCGGCTTCCCATCGCTTCCAAAGACCTCAGCCGACTATCGTAGTGCCGACTTTAGTCGGCTTCCCATCGCTTCCAAAGACCTCAGCCGACTAAAGTCGGCACTACCTACGACCTCTCAGGATGGCAAAGCAACAGGGCAATCAACAACATCCACTTACCTAACTGCTCTCTCCTACTTCCTACAGCATGAGGTAACCCAATGGTATCCCACTACGGCAACTACAACGAAAACAAGAAACTCCCCTTGGCGGCGCACATTTGGGGCCACCGCTTGCGGATTGGTCAGCACTGGATCGAGTATATGCTCGAGTTCCTTGGCGTACTCTCCGGTTTTGGGTATCGTTTGGGCCAAGGCTTGCCCAGTAATGGTGAGGAGCCGCACTACAAGACGCAGTACAAAATCCCTAATCGTCTTGGGCTGCGTCGCTTTGTCTTTTACGACGAGCGTGAACGCACCCGCGACAGCCGCGACAGCCGGGCGGTTGCTGAACTACGCCGTCATCTGGCCCAGATCATGCCCAACGCCAGCGGTATGGCGGATGAAGCGTTGGTTGAACAGGTGCGCTCACTGCTACGCTCCTTCTCGGCGATTGAGGACGAACGCGCCTGGTATGCCAAGACGCTCTTTCCGGTCAACGAGCATTTTCTGCTTTGGGAGGCGATGCGTAAAGGGGCAACACTCAACAAATATGCGCTCAATGCGGAAGAGCTATCCTTGGATGAATTGGACAAGGATATTGAGTTTCGCTCACGCAACTTCTTCGCCCGTGGCGGCGAACTCTACTACTTGATGCTCTCGGCGGGCAGTGAGCATGATCCTGCACTGCGCGAACGGATTGGCCAACGGCTCAAATATCTACTATGCGAACATAACCAAGCTTTGGGCAACATCGCGGCGAAGATTGATCATGTATGGACACAACTGCTAACCAATAGCGATACCATCATTTCAGGTACATTGGGCTGGCTTCCCGACCCCACATGTCCACTCTACCGCCAAATGGCGCATGATCTGGACACCTTCCTGCACAACGATCTCGATTCGTTGGAATGTCTAGAGTTATTGGCCCACCTGATCGGCTTTCACATTATCCTCTACATTTACCACCGCGCCCATCCGGCCAGTGATCCCGAAGGGCATGCATCGGGGAGTTGTCTTGAGGCATGCCGTCCCAGGCTCCTAGTTGATCTGCTTGGCCCCCAAGATGGCGGCGTGCTGCGCGATCAATCGATGGCACTGCTGCGTGAGCAAGAGGATTTGCAGTTGCGCCAAGGGCGTCAGTTTATCCTACACAAGTTTGCCACATGGTTTGAAGAGATCAGCGATCCTAAAGAACTCCATGCCCACCTGATTGCCCAAGCCCACCACCACTTCAACCCAGGCCGTGCTCAAAACAAGCAGAGCTACGAACAGGCACTCAATGCGATCCAAGGGCAGGCCGCAGCCCAAAGCATGGGCCGCGATGAACTGATCCAACGCTACAGCGACGCCGTCTTTAGCGCGCTACAGCAAGAGTTTCGCCAGCACTTCCTGGGTGTTCACCGCAAAATCGGGCGCGCCATCGGCTTCATCGCGCCGCAACGCGGCCCCTTTATGCGCTTTGTCCTCAACGACACCCTGCTCAAGACCTTGGTGATGGCCATACTACCCAACAAAGAAAGCCTGCTCTTCGGCAAATTCCTCGAACGCCTCTACGAACGCTACGGCATCATCGTCGGCCCCGGCGAGGCTCATAGCTCCGACCTCATGGAGCGGCTCCGCATCAACCAAGGGTATTACGCCGACAACCGCATGGCCCTACTGGAACGCATGCAGCGCGCCGGACTGCTGACCCAATACTCCGACGCGACCGCGCTGGTACGGAGGGGGGAAGCGTAGTTTGGTATCAGCAGCCCTGTGCTACAATGACGCGAGGAAGGGCGTGTGCGGGAACAGAGTTCCCGGTAGCATCCTGCAATCCGGCGGGGTGTGAGGCGTACATCTACTACTGTAATGAATGAAACGAAGATAAAAAAAGATGAGAATACTCCTCATCTTGCCTCTGAAACATACTCCATCGTCTCAATGTTTTCGGGCTGTGGTGGTATGGATTTAGGCTTTCGGGGCGATTTTACATTTCTGGGCAAGCATTATGCTCGTTTGCCCTTTGCTATTGTATGGGCCAATGAAATAAACGTTGCTGCG
>NZ_NQWI01000218.1 GCF_002532535.1 Candidatus Viridilinea mediisalina | reverse complement strand
CATCCCGAACCGGGTCGTGAAACGCCGCAGCGCCGATATTACTGGGGCCTGAGCCCTGGGAAGGTAGGTCCACGCACGTTGCAACACAAAAAGCAGGAGCCCGCACCAACGATGCGGGCTCCTGCTTTTTTGTTAGGGTGGTAGCCCTAAAACCCACTTTGGGGCTACGCCCCAAACCATCCTTCCCCAGACCCCCACCCCAAAGAATCTATGCTGCAAAGAAGCTTTGCAGCGCTGAATTGAAGGCTGTGGGTTGTTCGAGATTGCTTAGATGTCCCGCTCCTTCAATCTGCACGAGGGTGCTGTTGGGCAACGCATGGTGCATGGCTTCGGCTTCCGCTGGTGGGGTGAGGCTATCTTCAGTGCCTACAATTACCAGAGTGGGAATGTTGATGCTGCCTAGGTCGGGGCGTGAATCGGGGCGCAGGGCCATGCCGCGTAAGGCACCGGCGATGCCCTGGCTGCTGTTGGCATGAATGAGCCTGCTCAGTTCATCGCGCAGCGCTTGGCTCGCGCTTGGGGCTACAAGGTTGGGAATCATCTTGGTGGCAATGGCGGGTGGCCCTGCTTCCTCCACGAGGCGCGCATTGGCTTCACGGGCCGCCTGACCCTCGGTGTTGTCGGGGGCTGCGCGCGTATCGGCAAGGACGAGGGCACTTAGCAGTTGCCGGTGGCGACGCCAAAGGCTAAAAGCGATATAGCCCCCCATCGAGAGGCCAATAACGGCACTTTGCGCTATGCCAAGCTGCGTGAGCAGCGCAGCCACATCGTCGGCCATGGTGTCCATCAAGTATGGCCCAGGCGGAGCCTCACTACCCCCGAAGCCGCGTAGATCGGGGACGATGACGCGGTACTGTTCGCGCAGAAGGGCGACCTGTGTGTGCCACATCGCACCGGCTAAGGGAAAGGCATGCAGCATCACGATGGCTGGCCCACTGCCCTCCTCGTGGTAGTTAAGCTTGATGCCGTTGAGGTGAATTTGCATGTGGTTACCTTTGAAACTACGCTGCTTAGAACCAGGGAAGGGCAGTTCCATATGACCACCTCCAAAGTTACAACGATGGCATGAGCCCACCACAAGCCCCAAGTCCCAACAATGCTCGTGGCAGTGGTGTGTCGCTGTCAGGACGAGCAGTAGCGGCAGTGCTGAGTTGTGTGGCTCGCTCTTCCTCTTGCAGTGCTAGGGCGGCAAGGGCACTGAAGGCGAGAACAAGGGTTGACGTGACCCGCTCTGGTTGGGCAACACTTGGCCAATGGCGTGGAGCAAGCTCTTGGGCCAACTCAGGTACGACGGGCGCTAACAGGGCAAGCGTCATGGCATCCTCAAGGGCGTCGCTACGTAGACTCGCCCGGCGACGACGAACGTGGTAGCTATGGGCAAAAAGCCCCCGCCCAGGTAGACGTGGCCCGCGCAGCATCAGCTTGTTGCGGAGCGTTTTGAGCCAACGCTCACTCGCACTCTGCTGATCAGGTTCAAGCATGATGGGACTGAGGCGCAGCCCCCAAAGAACGAGGGCCATTGCACTGGAACTCGTCGTTTCGTCCTGATCCACAATTGCCCCGCTCTCGTCTTTGTGCATGTTGGCGCTGAGGGATTGTAGCATCTGAACATGGTTGTAATTGAAGACAAATTCGTGCGACCAGCGTAGCACCACGGGATCAGCGACATAGGGGTGTTCGCCGAGGCTGGCGGCAAGGCCAAGCAGGGTGCCGAGGCTGCCACTGTAGCTAGCATGGCCTCTGTCTATAGGATCGGGCACTTGACCGAGTTGTTCAATGGTGTTGGCCCATGGTGCCCAAATGCGACGCTGAATCAGACGGTTGATGCCGGTAACGAGTGCTTTCAGGGCATAACTGCGTTCGTCTGCTTCAACAGCGGGATGCTTTGCGAGCAGCGCCATCAGCCAGCTTGCATAGAAGATTTGCTCGCGTAGGCCATGTGTCCGGCTATGGGGCGCACTGAGCTCAAAGCCCTCCCAACGGTTGATGGGCTGGCAGAGTAGTTCGCCGAAGTAGTTGAGTTCTGTGGCAAGACGCTCAGGCAGCATAGTTTCTCTGGGGAATATAGGGTGCGTAAAAAACTCTTTTTGTTGCGTTTTGGCGGCTTCGCCGCCAAAACGCAACAAAAAATGGAATTTGGGGCGTAGCCCCAACAGCGGGTTGTAGGGCGGTAGCCCTAAACGTCATGCGAATGGGTAGCATATCCTCCCATAGGCTAATTGCGAGTAATCACAAGATTATCGAAGCTAACCCGGGCTGGCACTTCATCAAAGGACGCCAGTGCAATGCCAACATCACCACCCCTAAATGTAGCATCGCGGGTCTGTGTGAGTAGCATGTCATTGACATACAGGCTGATCTGCTCACCACGGGTAGCTACACCCATGCGATTGCTCGTAGTGTTGATATGATTACTTGCTGTCCAATCGATTAAAGCATCCCATTGATCATTGATCAATATCTCAAGCATGTAGTAGCCATCATTTGAAATGCTGTAGAGATAGAAGTTGTTGTCGTCTTGGTGGTTGAAGATGATCCCAATTGCCGCAGCAGGATCACTGGCCCGCATTCGTGTGTCAAGGGTGATGCGGACATCATCGTAGGGGCCGCCGACTATGGCCCACGCGATCCGCTCTGTCGCCTTGACCTCAATCACATAGGCCCCATCTTCAAAGGCGTAGCGGGTATATTGGCTCTCGGAACTGCTGACGACACTGTTGGCCGGTTGATCAAAGCTCTCACGCAGAAGGATAGCCCCTCCAGCGATGGGGGCATCCAAGGGAACAATCCCGCCTCCTCCTGCTCCTTGAGTTGGAGCGATGCCGCTCACTTCTTCTACCTGGATGGGCCCATCCGGCTGAAAGGCAAGCAAGGCGGCAAAAGCGGCGATGCAGGTACCCAAAAAGGCGATGAGCAGACAACCACCGGTTGCGAAGAGCCACCAGATAGCACGGTTGTTCTGTGATCCCGATACTGCTTCAGAGGGATTGGGTGTTGGAAATGCCTGCGTTGTGGCCCACTGAGCATCATGTGAGGCCGCCTCAGCAGCAGTGGGCTCATCAAAGCGCTGGGTGGCGGGTGCTGCATATGGGGGTAACACCACGGTAGCCTGGCTGCCTGTAGCCTCACGTGCTTCGTTTAGGCGTGCGCCACACTCAGGGCAAAAGTAGGTGGTTTCACTGGTTTTTTTGCCACAATTGGGGCAGGTGATGTCAGACATGGGAATTTTCCATGAACAGAGGAACAGGGGAACAGGGGAACAGAGAACAGGGGAACAGAGAACAGGGGAACAGAGAACAGGGGAACAGAGAACAGGGG
>NZ_NQWI01000329.1 GCF_002532535.1 Candidatus Viridilinea mediisalina | reverse complement strand
TTACGAGAATGATAACCTAAAAAAATCGCTCACAGACAAAAATTCCAAAAATCTTCGAGGAATCAATGTTTATTGGTGAAATCTGAAATTCTTTAACTTAAGTCCTTTTTTCGAACTGAAAATTGATTTGAAGATTTGGTTTATAACGGTCTGAAGACTGAATTCATCGAAGAAAAACAGAAATCAGAGAAAAACGCAGATTTTTCGTAATTTCTCAACGGTTGATAAATATATATTTCATTGAAAAAGACGCTTTTCGTGAATTTCAATTCTATCGAGTGTACAAGATTCTTTATTTCTGAAAGACCTCCATTTTTCTGAAATTCATTTGCTTCGAGAAATATGAATTTTAGCAGAAAACATCAAGAAATCCAGATAATTACTATTTTTAAAGTGAATTTCTAACGAACTGATTGAATTGAAATCGAAAATACATACAACGGTGTGTAATAACCAATGGCTTTTGGTTCGGCAAAATAGTCACCCCCCTACCCCGCGCTAAGTTTTGCAACGGCAGACAAGGACGTAGCCCGCAAAAAAGCCACTGGTCATACACAGG
>NZ_NQWI01000328.1 GCF_002532535.1 Candidatus Viridilinea mediisalina | reverse complement strand
CACTACCCCGCCTCGTCCGCCAGCCACGCCCGCAACTCCTCAACACTCTCGATATGCTCAACGGTGTCAGCAAGCAATTGGAGTAGTGCAACATCCTCGATAGCGGCAACCTCGCGCATCAGGGCTTCGCCTTCGGTGCCAAATTTGCACTTCAACGAGAGGCGGATGCCAGTCAGCAGACCCTGCTGGGCCAGTTGGCGGCCCTGCTGCAAGCCCTGCTGCGCTAGTTGACGACCCTGCCGCAAGCCCTTTTGCAGACCGATCTGTTCACCCTCTTGTAGTCCGATTTGCTTACCCTTTTGCAGGCCGATCTGTTCGCCCTTTTGTACACCCTGCTCAATCAACTCTTCGGCAATGGTACCCATGAGCGCACCTCCCAAGGGAATGGTTGTACCCACCACGTCAATGATCTCTTGCAGCGTCACATGCTTGCCGGCGGCGGCGAGGTAGCGCAGCAACGTCAGCATATCGTCCCGACCGGAGGTCTGATCACAAAAACTATACCATAGTTCAACCACCTCGGGCAGGCGCTCGATCAGATCGTGCCGCGAGCTGTATTTGAG
>NZ_NQWI01000033.1 GCF_002532535.1 Candidatus Viridilinea mediisalina | reverse complement strand
GTCGTGGGAGTGCCGGCTTTAGCCGGCTTTCGGAAATCTACGGGCGGTCGTGGGAGTGCCGGCTTTAGCCGGCTTTCGGAAATCTACGGACGGTCGTGGGAGTGCCGATGAGGCTGTCTGAAAAGGGGGGTAGTGTCATACTATGCTCCGTGGCACGCGGTGGAGTGCCGGCTTTAGCCGGCTAAAGCCGGCACTCCACCGCGTAGCGACCGACTTTTCAGACAGCTTCTTATGAGGTGTGGCACCTGGGATGCTATAATGATCCTGATGTGGAATAACATGGTGCGAGGTGAGGGCAGGCCAATGAGCACGATCCCGATTGAGATTTCAACAGAGCAACTGCTACGAGCGGTCGAGCGGCTCCCGGCCAATGAACTCGACACCTTTGTCGCGCAGGTGGTCGCGCTCCGTACCCGCCGCACGGGCGGACAGATGGGCGTTGATGAAACGGCGCTCCTGATCACCATCAATGCAGCCCACCTTGATCCGGCCCAGCAGGCTCGTTTCGCTGCGCTCGTGGCGAAGCGTCAGGCGGAGATGATTACGTCAGCGGAGCTACAGGAGCTCATCGAGCTGACCGACATGATCGAGCAGCGCGACGTCGAGCGACTGGAGGCGCTCCAGGAGCTTGCCCGGCTGCGGCAGACGACGGTTGGCACCCTCATGGACTCGCTTGGCATCAGGACTCCAACATATGGCTGAAACGCCCCGCGTCAGTGCAGAGCTACGGACGCTGGTGGTCGAACGCGCCCGTCATCGCTGCGAATACTGCCTGAGCCCCGCGCGCTACGCGACCCAACGCCTTTCGGTCGAGCATGTGCTCCCTCGTGCGAAGGGTGGCCAGACTACGCTCGCGAACCTCGCGTTGGCATGCCAGGGCTGCAACAACCACAAGTACAATCACACCGAGGCAACTGACCCGGTGAGCGAGTTGATCGTCCCGCTGTACCACCCGCGCCACGACCGCTGGTGCGACCACTTCGCATGGAGCGCAGATTTGCTGGTCATGGTCGGCATCACCCCGACTGGTCGTGCGACGGTCGCCGCCCTGCTGCTCAACCGCGATGGCATCGTGAATCTACGCCGTCTGCTGCTTGGCGTCGGTGAACATCCCCCGACCGTCCCAGAGTTATAGCAACCGAGCGCGACGCGATCAGGTATGGTGGCTAACCCACCCCGCTGAGGCTAGCGGTCGCGCCGAGCCACGCGCTGGGCAACCTTCGCGCTGGTCAGTTCGCGTAGAGCGTCGCTCCCAACCCAGCGGGCCGTGCGCGCATCGGACGCCTGGAGGCGCTGGGCGACAGCGATGGCTGCCGCGTTCAGCTCGGCGCTGCGCTGGCCGATCTCGCGGATGGCCCAGTTCACCGCCTTCTTCACGAAGTTGCGCTCATCGTGCGCTTCCTGCTCGGCGCGGGCGAGGTAGCTCTGGAGCAGTTCGGCGGGGGCATCTTTGTCCTTACCAGCCACCTGCACCGTCAGCACAAAGCCTGCCCGCTTGACGAACTCCGCTTCTCGCTCACTCCAAACCAGTGCCTGGTTGCGGGCGAAGGGCGTGCGCACCCACAGGTTGGTGCAGCACTGGTCGCAGAGATCCCACGAGTCAAGGTCGGCCACCCACTGCTCCATCTGCGCGAGATCGACCCACTTCGGCTCCGCCACAATGCTGGCCAGGATGCGCGCCTCGTGGATGCCGGAGGCCCAGAGCGTCTCGGCCATGGCGTGGTTGCGCCCAGTCTCGCGGGCGATGGCGCGCAGGGTCTTCACCGGCACGCCGAGGACGCGGGAACCACGGATGCCAAAGCGGGCCATGCCAGCGGCGTCATCGGGGCTCGCCAGTGATTCCAGGCGGGCGATGATCAGTGCAGCATCAGGCGAAGCAGGGGCCATCATTGCTCCTGAACGTGGGCAGGCAGATCGCTGCCAGTATAGCTCCGAATCTCACGGTGTGCAAGCTACTAAGCCGCTTTCAGGTAGAGACTTTTTTGCTCCGCCGCGTTCTCACGCGATCCATTGAGACAAGGCAGCACCGCTTGGTGTGTAAGGAGTTTTTGACGCGCTCCAATGGATCAGGAGCAGCGCACATGACCTGGCAGGTGGGGCGCGTGCAGCCACCATGAGGACGTCAACGATCCCACCGCGCCGCACCTGCGAGGTCTCATGGGCCGTTGGCACCTTAGAAGCTGTCTGAAAAGGGCTTCAGTGTCGTTCCACACGATGTGGCACACGCTGGAGTGCCGGCTTTAGCCGGCTAAAGCCGGCACTCCAACGCCAGTTCATAGACTTTTCAGACAGCCTCTTAGACCTGCCAGGTGTGCGCCGTTGGGTTTTTGGGGATACGCATGGTGGCTGCACGGCGCACACCTAGCATGTCGTTGGTTCGCGTTGCATGAGAAAACTCTTGACACCGCATCCAAAGCTTCTCAAAAACTCTATACCTGAAAGCACCTGCCGCCCGCCCTGCTACCCGATGTCCTCGCCGCCGCTCAAGCCATCGAGTCTGACCGAGACCGCGCCAAGGTCCTAGTTGCGCTGGCCTCCCATCTGCCGCCCGCCCTGCTGCCCGATGTCCTCGCCGCCGCCCGCGCCATCGAGAGTGAGGATGCCCGCGCCTTTTCCCTGACCGCGCTAGCCCCTCACCTCCCGCCGGAGCAGCAACCCGAGGTCTACTGCCAGGCCCTCGCCGCTGTCCAGGCCATCCACCGTGAACGGTATGGATGGACCCGCGCCGAGGCGCTAGCCGCGCTCGCCCCCCGCCTCGCTGCTGTCCCGGCACTTGACGACGCCTTCTTCCCTGCGCTGCGCGTCCTCGCTCGGCGCGGTCGCCCAGCGCTGCTCGGTGATCTTAGAAGCTGTCTGAAAAGCCGGGGGGCACACGCTGGAGTGCCGGCTTTAGCCGGCTAAAGCCGGCACTCCAACGCCAAACCATAGACTTTTCAGACAGCCTCTTACAGCCCTAACACCGTGGATCATGGCGCTGCCGAACGCCACCGGCAGCCGGAGGTTCCGGCGGCGCTGGCGCAGGCGATTGTGGAGATGGGGAAGTGTTGGCCATAAATTCGCATCAACATAGACCTGACCTGATGCCGGGAGCCTCAGCGTTCCCATGCGTCACGTTCACGCTTCAGGTAGGCATCAACCTCTTCCGCCGTTTGAAACGCAAGATGTCCTGGGGCATCAGCAAGTACCGCCAGGATCGAGCGGCGCGGCACAGCAGGCGTCGAAGGCAATAAGACAATCACTTCGACCGGAACGCCGTCGGGAAGTTGGGCGTCAATCACCTCGATCTTTCCCCCCGGCTGAACCTCAGTGATCAACCGTAATGCCGCTTGCATAGACGTTCCTTTTTGCGGTTGTGAACCTATAGTAGATAAACCTTACGTAAAAACTCCGCTCCCAAGCCCTCCGACGCACCTTCATAATAGGCGTAGGCCTCGGCGATATCGGCTTCGGCCTCGGGGCGAATCAGAACCGTCATGGCTGAGCTCGGTGCAGCAGTGTGGCCTTGACCTCTGCCCAGGAGCGGCTATCGTCAGGGCGCGCCTGATAACGAGCCAGCCGACGGTCAAGCTCTGCCTTCTGGACGTCGGTCATCAGTACCGCATCGGGGGTCACCGCGATCGTATCCCAGAGATCCTCGACAAGCTGGATTCGCTCAGCGAGACTAAGCTGCGTGAGGTTCACAACCTTTGATTTCTCCCATTGGCGCACAAGCAGAACGAAACAGCGCTTGTATTGTAGCATGGCAACAACCGAACTACAGGTTATACCATTTACGATTGAATTGTCCGCATTATCGTCATGCTGAGTACCAAGTGGCCCGCGGGCCAGTGATGCCGCGGGAAACAGCGTGAGTGCGCCGCGCCCCCCCCGGTGGCTGAGCTTGTCGAAGCCAGCGGGGGGGGCGGCGCGGGGCTTCGACCCTTCGACAAGCTCAGGGCTCAGCCACCGCACCGCGTTTGTTTCTTAGGAGCGCAGCGCAGCATCTCTTTGCGTGACGACGAGAGCCCCTTCGCTGCGCTCAGGGTGACAATGCGATAGGCTCAATAGTAATTGGTATTACCCAGGCGGCAGCGATAGTACAAATACGCATTGCCTCACGTTATTGTTCGGGATGCTGTCCATGCGGATCAACATTGTTGGGCTTACGTATGGAGCGGTTCATCCAACACAAAACCCCTTCCCGCAGGAAGGGGCTTGTTGCCCATTACAATGCCTTGGTGCCGAAGGCGGGATTCGAACCCGCACGGGGTTGCCCCCAACGGTTTTTAAGACCGTAGCGTCTGCCATTCCGCCACTCCGGCTCACCTGGCTCTATTATAACCGCCTTTGCGTTTTTTGGTGACTGCGCATCGTGGGAGGGTTTTCGGGGAGGGCGAAGCCCTCCCCGAACCCCTCCCTTTTACGACTCTTTATAGTATCTCTTGGTGTGCCATAGCTCCCCCCACCGCCTCTTGCTCCAATTTGCAACCAAGTTCCAGCATTGCGCCAATCAGTTCGTCGCAATCGCTGAGGAGCGCGTCGGCTCTGAGCATGATGAGGGCTTCGCGTTCGCTGGTGTTCAGTGGCTTGCTCTGCGGTTGGTGCGCCCGCAGTGTGGCTGCATCCATGGCTAAACAGCCGACTGCGCCCAATTGGCTGCGGAGGTGCCGTAGGATGCGTAAGCCCCCTACGTCAAGGTCGCCCCAGTGCCAGTAGGGTAGCGTTGGGTGTTGGGCGCGGATTGCTCGGAGTAGGCCGATTACCGCTGGGCTGGCAAAGCCGCCGGTGTAGAGTACGAGCAGCTCCGGCGGACGCACGGCCAGCAGTTCGTTGAAGCTGGTCATGTTTTCGACGGTTACGATGGCGTGAGCTGCGCACGCTGCAACCCCGCTGCTCCGCAGGGTCGCTGCCGAGAGCGCCACGGCGGGGTGGAAGTGGCGTAGTTCTAGTTCGCAAGCGGGTTGGTGCTCGTCAGTCCCCGGCTGCGCGAGGCGTAATGGCCCGGCTAATGGTACGTATTCGGGTACCCGCTCGATGCCGTGGGCACGCAAGAGTGCGCCGTCGTCGCCTGTGAAGGCCGCTGCCTCTGGATCGTGGCGTCGCAAGATGCTTAAGCATGCCCCGCGTAGACTCTCAAGCCGTTTGCTGTCGCCGAAGAGACGGCTGCTCAAGGTGCGCTCTAGCACCGGCTCGCGCTGTTGGGCTAAGGCAGCCACGAGGCGTAGTAGGTCTCGGTTGTGGGCGCTGTCGCCCAGTAGCAGTGGGGCCGGTGAACGCCCGGTTTCGAGTTGATGCTGCGCCCACGCCAGAAAGGTTCCATGCCAACCAGCATGGGGCTGCTCAGCGTTCAGTAACGCTAAGAGTTCGTTGGTCTGGGCGCTGCGTGGCTGACGGGCCAGCAAGGTGTAGAGTTCATCGGCCCGTTCAAGTACGAGATCAACCGCATCGAGCCAGTTGCCCTCTTCCCATTTGCGCCAGTGCAAACGCAATACACCCGCCGCCGCCAAAGCCTGGAGTGCCCGATTGGTCTCTATGCGCGGCTCACTCTCTTCAGGTGAGAAGTAGGCACTGTGCTGGGCCTTGCTCAAGCGCACGCGTACCACCCGCTGACGCCCCCGCTGCTCTACGCGGTCGAGCAGGGTGTGGAGGATGGTTTGGGTTGCTGGGGCGAGGTGGACAGACATCATGTGTATTGCCGTAAAAGTAGGTGCTTGCTTTATTACAAATTTCTCTGTGCTCTCTGTGCCTCTGTGGTTCAATCCTCTGCATCTCTACCAAAAACTCTATCAACCTTCAACCTCCTGCAACCGTGCCGCGTAGTTGCGGTAGGGCTCCACCCAGACCCCGTCGCCCACTGCCGACAACACCATGCTTGTGCAGATCTTGGGTACCAGGTATTCGCAACGCTCCAGTGGGGTCGCGGTGACGATCTGGAGGCCAAATTGCTGGAAGAGGTCGAGCGTCGCGCCGATGCGGTCTTGGTCCATTTTGGAGAAGGCTTCGTCAAAGGCGACCAAACGGATCGTTGGGCGGTCGTTGCGCTCGCTGATGCGGTAGAGTTGTACAAAGGATGCCGCAATCGTTAGGTAGAAGGGCGTCTGGGTCTCGCCGCCTGAGGTCTGGCCCATGATGCGGCTCAGGCGCGAGATCTGGCCGTTGGCGTGGGTGATTTCGATGTCGTAGCTGAGGTAGCGCCGGTAGTCAATCAGCCGCTCCTGTTCGCGCCGCTCTGCATCCGATTGCGGTATGCGCGTTAGCCGTTCGTAGAATTCGTCGAAGGTGGCTTTGTGGCGCTGGTAGAAGTCGCTGGTGAAGAGTGAACCGCTGCCTAGCAGTTGCGAGTCTTCGATCAGTTGGTAGTATGCTTCTACTTCTTCTGATGCTTTGGAGCGAAAACGGTAGCAGTCGCCGTGAAAGGTGAGCCCTTCGAGTGCGTCGTTGATCCAGGCTAACTTTTGGCGCACTTGGAAAATCTGTTCGCGCAGGCGGTGCAGCACATGTTCGCGCAGTTCCTCCTCTGCTTCGTGCTGCGCTTGGGCGATGCGTTCGGTGTAGTGGGGCAGTTCGGTGGCTTGGAGCCGCTCAAGTTCGTTGCTGTAACGCGCTTCGTTGACGTCGGTGGGCAGTGCGGCAAATTGGAAGCGCGTGTTGAAGCTGCTGGCCATGCGGATCAGGTCGTTCAACTCGTTGCTGGCGCGGGTGGCGTAGCTGGTGGCGGTACTCTCGGCGTTGCGAATCTCGGTGGCGAGGTCGCCACGCACGAGCCGCTCACTCAAGCGGTTGTTGGCCCCCTCCACCGCCGCCGGGTGTTGCGCCATAAGCGTCTCAACCTCCGCGCTGCGTTCGTGCAGCTCAAGCTCGGTCTGGCTGATCTGCTCATCAAGGCGCGGAATCTGTTCGTTGAGTGTGGCCCGTTCGCTAATTGCCCGCTGTTCCGCTTGGCGCTGCGCTTCGGCTACCTCTTGCAGCCGGGCAACTTCGCGTTCGAGTGCTTCCACGCCGCTGGTGTCGAGGCTGGCTAGTTCGGCTTGAAGCTCGGCAATCTCTTGGCGCAAGGGGCGTTCGTCCAGTTGCCCTTCGAGGCGCTGGCGCAGCAGTGGGAGGCGGTGACCGCGATCAAGCTGCTGCATGCGCGTTTCTATTGCTTGAAGCTGCGGCAGTAGCGCCACCCTGTCGCCGCGCACGCTGTCCAGTTCGCGCTGGCGCACCTCGATCTGGGAGCGTTTGGCGCGCTCGCCGATAAACCAGGGCTGGTAGCGTTCCGGCGGGATGGCGCGGGCGGTCCATTCGCTGTAGACCAGCACTTCGGCGGTGACGGCGCGCCGGTGGCGGCGTAGTTCATTGGGTTTGGCGCAGGTGATCACGTCGCCTAGCACGGTGTCAATGTAGGCTTGCACGAGGGGCGCTTTGGCGCGAATCTGTTGCGCTAGTGAGTTGGGTTGCGCCCCACGCGCTTCGCTGTGTACTTTTCCGAGATCGATCAAACCAATGTCGTAGAGCCCCTCATTGGCGCGCGCACGATCCAGTTGCTCGAGTGCGGCGGCGAAGTGTCGCGGCGGCACAATGATGTTGAAGCGCCGCGCTCCGAGCATGGCTTCCACCGCGTTCTGCCAGCGTTCGTCAGGAATATCTAGGAGCTCGCAGAGCAGCGGAGGACGCTCGCCCACAATCGGGGTGAGCATGTCGCGCAGCCGTTCCAGCGCGGGCCGATAGGTTAGACGGCGATCCGAGCGCAGGCGCGCCAATTCCTGTTCCAAGACCTGCTCACGCTCTTCTAATTCACGTAGGCGTTGCTTGAGTTGGAAAGATCGCTCGCGCAAAGCGGGTAGCGCCGCGTCGAGGGCAGTCTGCACTGCCGCAAGTTGGTCGCCCAACGCCGCCTCGGGCGGGCGTTCGGCGCTGAGGTCGGCTATCGTTGCGAGCAGCGGGGCCACTTCGGGCAGATCGGCATCGTCGCGCAGCGGGGCGAGTTGCTGCGCCTCCTGGCGCAGATCACGCAGCAGTGTCGCGTAGATCGCCCGGATCTGCTCCGCCTCGCGGCTGCGTTGGGCAATTGTGGCCTGCAACTCGTCGCGGCGGCGCACCACATCCGATTGACGCAGGCGTACCTGAGCTTCGATCAGGGCTGCGTTGGCCCCCTGGAAGGCGGCGGTCGCCTCGGCACACTCGCGCTCCGCTTGGCTTAGGCGCTGCCCCAGTCCGCCCCGCTCCTGCTGCAAGGCCGCTTTGCGCTGTTGGGCCGCTTCGCGCCGCAAGAGCGCCGCCAGCACCATGTATTCGGCATGCAGCGCCTGGCGGTTGCGTACCTCCTGTTGCTGGCTCACAATCGTCTGCAACTCGTTGCTCTTTGTCTCCACTTCGCGCGCCGTCAGTTGCAGTTGGCTCAGCCGTTCTACGACCTTCTGTAGTGCATCTACATCGAGGGGCCGCGCATCGAGCAGCCACTGTTCCACAAAGGTGTTGATGTCGCGGATGGGCTGGAAGGTGAGTGCCCGCAAAAAAAGA
Source organism: Candidatus Viridilinea mediisalina (assembly GCF_002532535.1). Classification (GTDB taxonomy): domain Bacteria; phylum Chloroflexota; class Chloroflexia; order Chloroflexales; family Chloroflexaceae; genus Viridilinea; species Viridilinea mediisalina. The sequence goes on along the minus strand of NZ_NQWI01000033.1, from coordinate 36,694 downwards.
TCGAAGAAGCGTTCGTTTAAGCCCCCAAGACGGTTGAGTAGATCGGCCTGATATTCACCCACCTGATCGTAGGTGCGTGCGCCGCGCTGACCCTTCAACGCCTGACGCAGTTCGCGCCGTGTCAGTGGGCGGCCTTCAACTAGAAAGAGTGCCGGATCGAGCGCGGCGGGAATGATGAAGAAGGTGCGCTGGGTACTCTGCCCTTCGCCCGCCTCGATGCAGATGCCCAAGGTGACCTGTTGCGTCGCTGCGCTAAACTCGAGGGCGATGTAGGCAACCGTATTGCCCGGGCGCAGGAAGCGCGTCTCGCCAATCTTGCCGCGCACATAGCTGTCGAGCGTGCGCGCCGAGCGATCCTGGGCCGAACTGTTGTAGCGCACGCGGCTCTGATCGGCAATCAGCACCAATTGCATTGCATCGAGTACCGACGATTTGCCCGACCCGTTGTGGCCCGCGAGGTAGAGCCCGTCCTGCACTTCAAGCATGTGGTGGTTGAAGCGGTGCCAGTTGTGCAAAAAGATGCGCGTGAGGCTCAACACGCCGTTAGGCTTCATCCGAGGCGTCCCCTTCGTTTTCGCTGCGTGTGCGATCATACTGGCCGAGGCGTTCGCCAAGGGCGTTGATGCTCTGGGCGGGTACAATCATCTCTAGGGTGGGCAGCAGTTCAATCAACTGCTCCGACTGCCCGGCGCGAATGGTGCCGCCACCAGCGGCCCGCACCAGCTTGAGCGTCTGAAAACTGCGGAGCGCATCGGTCAGGCTCGAACGCTTGCGTACCTGTTGGCCCGGAAAGAACTCGGCATAGCGCCGCGCCACCTCAGCCACCTCCACCACCGGATAGCGCGTCAGGCTCACCTCTAGCCGCTCACGCTTCTCAGCATAGAGCAGGCGCAACAACAAAAGCCAGATAGTCTGCTCACGGTTGAAACGTCGCCGATGGGCCCCCTCCCGATGCACCACATGGAACGCGCCGATCCGCTCCTCGTGGCGCAACTCCCAACCCGCGACAGCCAGATAGTCAGCCACCAGCTCGCGGCGACGCACGAGGAAGCTGTAGATCGGACGATCCTGCTCCTCCTCGCGCCAGATGATCCCATCGGCCAACAAGCGGCGTGTCGCCTGGGCAAACTGGCTCTGCTCAGAGGAGGGCAGTTGGCTGTAGTCAAGGGCAAATTGGTGCAGACTCATGGGTAGTGACGAGTGGCGAGTGACAAGTGGCGAGTGGCTTTGCTTGTCACTCGTCACTTGTCACTCATCACTCACAAACGTCTAATCACAAAATCGCGGAAACCAATCCCATCGCGCTCGATCCAGGTGCCCTCGGGCGTGTCTTCGCTGCGGTAGCCCAGCGAGCCATCGCCGTACTGCCGCAGATAGATGAGCATTGCAAGGTTATCGGGGTGGTCGAGGGGTTGGGTGCCGACGTGTACCATGTCGGCTTCGCCGAGCAATTGGGCGGCGTAGTGGCGAATGCGTTCGCGGCTGACGCTGCGGCGCAACTGTTGCAGCGTCTGCGCTTGAGCCGCCGCAACATCTTCGGCGGAGAGTTGGGGCAGCGTGCGCGTTTCGGCTACAAAGGGCACCGCAGCGCGGGTCGGCGCAGCCAGCGATTCGGCCTCGAGCAGCGCGAGGCTAAAGAGTTCCACATGCTCAGTGACTGCCGCTTCCAACGCGCCATCGTCCGCCGTAAGCAGATGGCCCAAGAGGGCGTGGAGTTGACCACTGGTGGTGCTGCTGGCGGTGAGTTGCAGTTCAATCGTGCGTACCGCCGAGTCAACAAACTGGCTATGGCGCAGATCAATCGCTTGCAGCAGCCGATCAAGCAACTCAAACTGGCTACGGATCTCGCGGATCTGCTCCAAGAGCCGACTCGCCGCCGCCTCAACCGTCGGCGCAAAGCCGCTCGCCCGCAGACTCTGCGCGATCTGCACGACCTGTTGCTCATTCGAGAGCAGCGCCAGCGCCTCAATCACGCCGGGGCGAAAACGGGAGACATGGTCGGTGGTACGCAACTGGTGGTACGCCTTATCCATGATCTCGCCGCGATAGTGCAGAAAGATCTGCGCCAGCACATCACGCGCCTGAAGTTGCCGTAACACCTGTTCAATATGGACACCAATATTGTGCTGCAACTCCTTGAGGCCACTCATCAGGCTGGTGGTCTGGCGGTAGGCTTCTGGCAGCGAAATATGGGCATTGCCTTCGCGCACCGAGGTTTGCAAGAGACTATAGATCGAAAAGATTAACCCCTGGATCGGCAGCGGCTCATCGGTAGCGATCTCATGCAGCACATTGAGCAGACGAAAGGCATAATCGGGCAGGGTAAAGGTCTGGGTAAAATCGCTCTGTGTCTCAATCCGCAGCCAGCCGCAGCGCGTCAGATAGCGCACCACCGCAGCGGCACGGCGACTCAGCGGATCATCATCATCGGGTGTGGCAGGTTCATCCTCCGCATCATGGGTGGCGGCCAGGCCATCCTCAGCCGCCACCAGCAGTTCGCGCACCAGGCTCAAGGCCAACTCACGCGAAAGCGGCTGCTGGTGGCGGCGCGTCTCACCAAAGATCGTCAGCAGCACCTCAGCATAGAGCGCCGCCCCGGGCGAAGCGAGGGGGCTAAAGAGTTGCGGCGGCAGCATGCTGAAGAGGGTCATAGCGAAAACTCTCTACTCCAATAACTCGCCGACACACCAGCCCTCCACGCCCGCCGCCCGCACATACCACCAATCAAAGCCCTCCGCCTCGTTCGGCCCCCCAATGATCTCCACCGCCGTACCGGGAGCCAGGCCAGCCTGAATGGCGCTATCCGGCGCGGTGCTTGGCCGATCACGCAGGTTCACCCCTGGCGAAGTTGTTCGCACATAGACCACCTGGCCCACCACGAACCGTGCGGCTGCATCGTTGGGCTCAGGGCTTGCTGCTGCCTCTGGCTCATCCGCAGATGCCGGGGCTGGTTGCTGTTCTGCAGCGTCCACCGGCGGCGCGGGGGCTTGCTCCCGTTCCACATCGTTCACTGGTGGCACCGGCAGATCGGCTGGATCAGAGATACTGCGCTCAACCTCAGCGGTTGGCACCATCGGCAAAGGGCGCATCTGCTGCAACGCCATCGTCATCACCGCGCCAATCAGCAGCAGACTAACCACCACAATGGCGGGCAGCAACCAACTCTGCGAACGCTCCCAGAAATCCGCAAAGCTCGCAATGCGCTCAAGCTCACCATCCTCGCCGCGCCGCCCGCGCCGCTGCTTCCGCAGGAGCTCCTGCGCCAACGGAAGATCGCGCGTCGCCGCGCTAGGCATACTCCCCCGCGTAACATAGCGCGCCGCTTGGTCATCCGGGTAGACCGTGCGCTCCCGTCGCGGCCCAGTCTCGCGCCGTTGGCGTCCAGTACTGCGCCGCTCGCGGCCCTCGTCTGGTTCACCTCGCCGCATGCGCATGGTCGTTGCCGTTGCTGGATCATCTGGCTCCTGGCCTAACAGCGCCTCATCCACCGCCGCATCAGGTGCCACCACCATCACCCCATAGCGCGGCAGCAACCGCGCCACCAACTGATGGTACGCTGCAATAGTCGTCTCCGCCACCGCAATGCGCTCACCGTGGGCCACATGGGCCCGCAGGCGGTGCATCCGCTGAATCCCATCCGCCTCCACCATACTCAACGGCATTTGGGGAGCGGTCACGAGAGCGGCAAGCAACTGCGGAAAGGGGGCCAAGGCGGCCTCCAAACCCAAACGCATCCCATGCGAACGCAGCGCATCCTCAAGACTCCCATGCAGACTCAGCAGCGCCAACTCCGGGGGCCCATAGCGCACCCGCGCCAACGCTAAGGTATACTTGCGACGTGCCGACTCCAACAACTCCAGTTGGCCCGGCCTTTGATCTTCGTGTGACTGCGTCATAGGGGTCTCGATAATATTTGAGGAACGGAGGGGGGGGGGGGGAAGAACAGGGGAACAGGGGAACGGAAGAACAGAGAGCAGAGAACAGGGGAACAGGGGAACAGAGAACAGGGGAACAGCCAGGGTGATAGGATTGCCTTAGAAACTGTCTGAAAAGCTAGTAGGCACGCGTTGGAGTGCCGGCTTTAGCCGGCTAAAGCCGGCACTCCAACGCCAGTTCATAGACTTTTCAGACAGCCTCTTAAAACTCTACCCCTCTGTGTCCTCGGTGCCTCTGTGGTGAAAAAACTCTGTCTCTCTCTATCGCAGGAACCGACTAAGAATCGGGTTCTTCTTCGTCTGCAACTGATCCATAACACTCAATAGCACAAACGCCATCACCGCAATCGTCAATGCGAACCAAAATTCGACCCCGGCAAAATTGGGCAGAATATTGCTCTCGCGCATCGGCACCTCTTCGCCGTGGCGGTTGGTCATCCACTCAGTCACCTCTTTCCACGGCCAGATCTTCCGCAACGAGCCAGCCATAAAGCCAACCAACAAGGCCACCGTTGCATCATGGTAGTGCTTCAACAACCAACTGAGAATGCGCGCAAAACCAAGGAGGCCCACAATTGCGCCAAAAATGACCGGCATGATCGCAATGAGATTAAACTCTGCAACGGCGTTGAGTACATAGGCATACTGGCCTAAAATGAGCAGAATGAACGATCCTGAAATACCCGGCAGAATCATGGCGGTAATCGCCACCATGCTACTCAAAAAGATAGTCAAAGGATCATTAGGCATATCCATCGGCACCAACCCAATGATCAAATAGGCCACAACCGTACCCACTAACAACGTTATTGCCGATTGCAGATTCCAGCGAACTGTCGCCCCTACCGCAATAATCGAGGCAAGAATCAGCCCAAAGAAGAACGAAAAAAGGTAGACGGTCTGATATTCAAGTAAATAGCGCATCAAACGCGCCATTGAAAAGATCGCAACCGCCAACCCTAAGCACAACGGAATCAAAAAGCGGATTGGCACCGCATCCAACGCCTCTTGCCAGCGCCCCTTGAAGAGCAACTGGATCAACTTCACATTGAACGACTTGATCGCATTCAATAATTGTTCGTAAACCCCCAGGATAAAGGCCATCGTCCCACCCGACACCCCGGGGATAAGGTCGGCAGCTCCCATGGCAAAGCCAGTCAAGAAGATGCGGATTGCCGAAAAGGGTCGCTGCGAACCATTTTCCGTCTGTTGCATGTAGCTTGCTCCGTATATGGGCACACAAAAACCACGTCCAAGTCTGGACGCTCATCAGAGTATACGGGAGTCGCGCCCCCACGTCAATTGGCAGGGGATGAACCTAGTTCACATGAAGGTCGTTGGGGCTATGCCCCAAACCCTTTTTTTGTTGCTGTTTGGCGGCGAAGCCGCCAAACAGCAACAAAAAAGCATGTTGCGGGGAGGCAAAGCCGTCCCCAACCCCCCACATCCAAATATGCTACAATGAAAGCTCCTATGCAACCTATGCCCCAAAAACCCGAAGTCATGAGCCCCGCTGGCCATTGGCCCCAATTGCACGCCGCAATTGAGGCGGGGGCCGATGCGGTCTATTTTGGCCTGAATCAGTTCAGTGCCCGGGCGAAGGTTGGCTTTACCCTTGCAGAATTGCCCGAGGTGATGGCAACGCTCCATCGTCGTGGCGTGAAGGGCTATCTGACCTTCAATACGCTCATGTTCGATACTGAACTGGAAGCAGCCGCCCGATGCGCCGCTGCGAGTGCTGCCGCTGGCGTTGATGCCTTTATTGTCCAGGATTTGGGCATCGCACGCCTCTTGCGTAGCATCGCGCCCCATACCGAAGTGCATGGCTCAACCCAGATGTCCATCACCTCTGCCGAGGGGGTCGCCTTCGCTGCCCAGTACGGGATCAGCCGCGTTGTCCTTGCCCGCGAGTTGGCCCTCGCTGAGATCGCTGCGATTAGCCAAACGAGCCCCATCCAGCTTGAGATCTTTGCCCACGGGGCCCTCTGTGTGAGCTACTCTGGCCAATGTTTCTCTTCTGAGGCTTGGGGTGGACGCAGTGCCAATCGCGGCCAGTGCGCCCAAGCGTGTCGCCTGCCCTACGAGTTGCTTGTGGCGGGCCACATGCAGCCCCTCGCCGATGCACGCTACCTGCTCTCGCCTGGCGACCTCTATGCGCTGCCACTCATGCCCCAAATTGTCCAATTGGGCGTTGCTGCGCTCAAGATCGAGGGGCGCTACAAGGATGCCGCCTATGTTGCCCTCACTACCGCCGCCTATCGCAAGGCGGTAGATGAGGCATGGGCCGGGCTGCCACTTAGCATCACTCCCAGCGAAGAACTGCAACTCGAACAGGTCTATTCGCGTGGCCTCGGCAGTTTCTTCCTCAGTGGCACCGACCACCAAGCTGTTGTGCGTGGCCGCGCCCCGCGCCACCGTGGCATCCTCGTGGGGCGCGTCGTGCGCGTGCTTACCAGTAGCATCCTCGTTGCGCCCGAACCAAAGAGCGCCGCTGCGCCCCTCAAGCCCGGCGATGGCCTCGTCTTCGATGCTGCCGACTGGCGTAGCCCCGAAGAACCCGAAGAGGGCGGACGGGTCTACCATGTGCATCCCGCCCGCGCTGGCCTGCTCGAACTAGAGTTTGGCTATGACGATCTCGATCTGCGTCGTATTCGCCCCGGCGATCTGCTCTGGCGTACCCACGATCCTGAACTTGAACGCGCTGTGCGCCCCCTGCTTCAGCCCGCCGCGCCGCTCCAGCGCCAAGCTGTGCATGTCCACGTCCGCGCCCACGTCGGTGCGCCCCTCGAACTCACCTGGCGCCTTGTCGCCAACCCAGAGCTTCAGGTGACGGTGCGCTCGCCCAAGCCCCTCGATTCGGCCCAAAACCGCAGCCTCGATCAAGCCTTCCTTGAGGCCCAACTGGGCCGTTTGGGCAACACCCCCTACAAGCTCACCGCCCTTGACCTCGATCTTCAGGGTGAACCATTTGTCGCCAGTTCATGGTTGAACACGTTACGGCGCGAAGCTACCGACGCCCTCGCCCAGCTTCAGGCCAACGCCAAGCCCCCCGCCGGGGGCGACCCCATGGCAGCCTTGCGGGCCGCGCTGGGGCCACCACCCAGCCCACAGCCGCACCGCGTGCCATCCGAATTGCACCTGCTCATCCGTACCCCCGCCCAACTCAACGCCGCCCTAGAGCTACGTCCAGCCAGTATCACCCTCGACTACCTCGATCTCTACGGCCTGCGTCCAGCCGTCGAGCGGGTGCAAGCCGCCGGCCTCAACGTGCGCGTCGCCAGCCCCCGCATTCTCAAGCCCAACGAAGAGCGCATTGTCAACTTCTTGCGTACACTCGCCTGCCCCCTGCTCGTCCGCTCCAGCGGGCTGCTGCACAGCCTCGGCCCCAACTACCCCCACGCGCTCTATGGCGACTTCAGCCTCAACGCTGCCAACGCCCTCAGCGCCCGCACCCTGCTTGAACACGGCCTGGTGCGCCTCACCCCCACCCACGATCTCAACGCCGCCCAGATCACCCATCTGGCCCAAGCGCTTGACGCCCAAGCGCTCGAAGTGATCGCCTACCAACACCTCCCCGTCTTCCACAGCGAACACTGCATCTTCTGCCGCTTCCTCTCTAGCGGCAGCAGCTACCGCGACTGCGGGCGGCCCTGCGAAGGCGAACCCATCGCCCTCCGCGATCCCCACGGACGGGCCCATCCGGTCAGCGCCGACATCGGCTGCCGCAACACCATCTTCGGGGCCGAAGCCCAACACGCCAGCCGCCACCTCAGCACCTGGCGCAACGCGGGCATCAGCGCCTATCGCCTCGAATTTGTCCACGAAGACACCACCCAAGTCAACGCCATCACCACCGCCTTCAGGGCCGCCCTCAACGATCAGATCAGCCCCAGCGAACTCAGCCGCCAACTCAAGCAACACGCCCCCGCCGGCATTACCGAGGGCAGCTTGGTGGTGGTCGGCAGATAGAAATACCACCCGGGTAGAGCAGAGCCGCCCCAACGGGGCGGCTCTCCGAGCCTAGTCGCCCCAACGGGGCGGCTCTACGAGCCATAACTACGTAGAAATTGCGCCAATAGCCGCACCCCTACCCCCGTGGCCCCCACTGACTGGTAGGCTTTGGTTGGCTTCTCGTTGAAGGCGGTGCCCGCAATGTCCAAATGGACAAAGGGGTAGTCTCCGACAAAGTGGGCGAGGAAGGCCGCAGCGGTGATTGAGCCGCCTTGACGCCCGCCGGTGTTCTTGATGTCGGCAATCTCGCTCTTGATCATCTCGCGGTATTCGTCCCAGAGTGGCAGTTGCCAAACCCGTTCGCCGCTCACTTCGCCCGCCTGTTTGATCTGATCGGCTAGGGCTTGGTCGGTGGCCATCATGCCGGTGGCGTGGGGGCCAAGGGCCACCACAATCGCTCCGGTGAGCGTCGAGAGTTCGACAATCGCGGCGGGGTTGTAACGCTGCGCGTAGAAGAGCGCGTCGGCCAGCACAATCCGCCCTTCGGCGTCGGTATTGAGCACCTCAATCGTCTTGCCGCTCAAGGTCGTAAGCACGTCATCGGGGCGATAGGCGGTAGCACTGGGCATATTCTCGGCAGTGGGGATGAGGCCAACCACATGCAACGGCAACTCCAATTCGCTCAAGACCTGCATCGCGCCCAGGACGGCGGCACTGCCGCCCATGTCCATCTTCATGGTTGTCATTGAGTCGGCGGGCTTGAGCGAGAGCCCCCCGCTGTCGAAGGTGAGCCCTTTGCCCACGAGGCAGAGGGTGGGTTTGTCTTCCGCAGGGGTGCCGTGTTCGATCACGATAAAGTAGGGCTCATTGGCCGACCCCTGGCCCACAGCGAGCAGCCCACCAAAGCCCTGTTCAACCAGTTGAGGCTTGTCGAAGACGGTCACCTTGAGTTGGGTACGCTGGCCCAGGGCGACCGCTGTCGCCGCGAGGGCCGATGGCGGCAGCGCGCCTCCAGGTGTATTGACCAGATCGCGGGCGAGGCAGACGCCACGGGCCACCACTTGGCCAACCGCGACCCCCGCGGTGACGGCTTCGGGCTCGCTTTCGGCCACAATGACGGCATGTTCAACCACAAACTGCTGGTCGGGCGTGAGCCCGGTGCGGTAGCGGTGGTAGCGATAGGCGCCCAATTCCAGCCCTTCGGCCAAGACTTGGCCCAAGCTATGGGCGGGCAACGGCGCAGCGCCATGCAGGCCCAAGCTAAAATTGGTCACCTGCAGCATCTGGGCTTGGCGCACGGCTGTTGCCGCAGCTTGGCGCAAGGCTTCGGCATCGAGCGCTTCGGGCTTGCCCAAGCCAAGCAGCAGCAACCGCTTCGTGGCTAACGCCCCACGCGGATAGAGCAACTGCTGCTGCTTGGCTTTGCCCGTAAAATCAGCAGGCTCCAAGAGCGCGGCAACCTCCGCAGGCAACGTTGCGCCTTCGGGCAGCAAGAGTACTGCGAGATCACTGGGGGTTTGGAGCAGCGTGCTGGTGGCGATGGTGATATTCATGGAGATTCCTTCATTGCAAAGCGATGGTTTCAGGGTACGTTATAGTTTGGAGGCATTCAGCGCATCCTGATGGCGTAAACCTATTTGCTATTTTCTCGTTGCTGTATCCTTCCCAAAGGCTGTATCCTTCCCAAAGAATGTCAACGCCCGTTGGCGCTGCACCCGATGATCCACCATTGGCAGTGGATAGTCGCGCCCGATCTGGACATCGGCGCGTACTTGTTCGGCGGGGGGCAGCAGGTGGGGCGTATGGATGAAGCGGGTAGGCACCCGGGCCAATGCGGGCAGGTAGCGCCGCACGTAGGTGCCTTCGGGGTCAAACTTTTGGCCTTGGGTGGTTGGATTAAAAATGCGGAAGTAGGGTTGAGCATCGGTGCCAGTGCCTGCGGCCCATTGCCAGCCGCCATTGTTGTTGGCCGGATCGCCATCAAGCAGCAGGTGCATAAAATGGCGTTCGCCCCAGCGCCAATCAAGCAGCAGATCTTTGCTCAGGAATGAGGCGACAATCATGCGCGCCCGATTGTGCATCCAGCCCTCCTGCTGCAGTTGGTTCATGGCCGCATCAACCACTGGATAGCCGGTACGTCCGCTCTGCCACGCTGCAAACTGTTCCACATTCTGCTCCCATGGTAGCAGATCATAGCTCTGACGAAAAGCGCCACGTAGCACATAGGGGAAGTGGTAGAGTATCTGGGTGTAGAACTCGCGCCAGATCAGCTCGTTGACCCAACGGGTTATTGCTGTTTCCAAAGCTGGCGTTGCTGCGCCCTCAAGTTGGGCTAGGGCACTCTGCAAGGCCATACGCACACTCAACGTCCCCAGACGCAGATCGGGCGAAAGGCGTGAAGTCCCCGGCAGAGCTAGGCTATCGCGTTGGGTTGCATAGTTGGCTAGGCCCGTCGTCACAAAGTGGTGCAGGCGCGTCATAGCGGCCTGCGTGCCTGCTGGTGGCAGAGGCACATGATTGGCGGGCAACCCAAGTTCAGCCAGAGTGGGAAGGGGCTGTGTGGCGGGCCACTGGGCCAGGGCTGCCAACGTTGGGCTAGGCTTGCATTGCGGCAATGGCTGCGCGGCCAACCGTTCACGCCAGCGGCGTGCATAGGGCGTAAAGACCGTGTAGGGCTCTGCGGAGGGCTTAAGTACCTCATCACGCTCAAAGATCACCACATCCTTAAAGCTCAAGACCTCCAACCCCAGCGCTGTTAGTTCTTGCGTAGCCACGCGGTCGCGCTCGCGGGCATAGGGCGTATCATCGCGGTTCCAATAGACCGCCTGCGCTCCGCTGCTACGGGCCAGTTCAACCAAGGTTGCCACTGGCGGCCCGTGGCGCACAATCAGGCGCGAACCTTGCGCCTCAAGTTCAGCGGCGAGGGCGTGCAGGTTGGCTATCAACCAAGCGGTACGCGGCGGACTAGCGCAGCGCCCACGCAACAGGGTAGGATCAAAAATAAACAGGGGCAGCACTGCCCCCCCAGATGCTTGGGCCGCAGCACTCAGGGCGCTATTGTCGGCCAAACGCAGATCGCGCCGGAACCAGTGAATAATCGGGGCCATGGTGAAACTCCTGAACCATGCCGCTGGCGCGGGGGCTTCGACAAGCTGGCTTCGACAGGCTCAGCCACCGAGCCACCGCGCCGCTGGCGCGAGAGCGGTAAGCGTGACGGTGATCATAGTCTTCGTATCGGTCACGTTCTATAATCGCAGTATACAAGCAAGGAGGTTGGTATGGAAAAGTCAGAGTTGCTGCGTAACGTCCCCATTTTTGCTCGTCTCAATCCGAACCAACTCAATCTGCTTGAGGCCAGCCTTGGCACCTGTAGCTTTGCGCGGGGCGAGACGATCTTCGCCCAGGGGCGCGAGGGCGATCTGCTCTACCTGATTGTTGATGGTCAGGTACGCATCTTTACGGTGAGCCAACTTGGACAGGAGATCTCAGTCAAAATTTTTCGTACTGGCGATTTCTTTGGCGAATTAGCATTACTTGACGGCCAGCCGCGTTCGGCCAGTGCTCAAGCGATGTGTGCGACCCATACGCTCACGCTGCACCGCCAGGCGTTTCATGAGGCAATCCAGAGCATGCCAGCGATTGCCGTGCTGGTTCTCGAAGAACTCTCGAACCGCTTGCGGCGCACCAATACCTACATCGAGCATCTGGCCAGCTATTCGGCCCCGCAGCGGATTGTGCGTACCCTGATTGATCTCGCTGATCAGCATGGAGTCAGTGAGGATGGCGTGATGGCACGCATCAATCTGCACCTCACCCAAGACGACCTTGCGAGCCTTGCGGGCACCTCACGCGAGACGGTCAACCGGGTGTTGGCTAGTCTGCGTGAACAGGGCCTGATCCAGATCGAACGTGCCCGCGTGAGTGTGCTCAACTTGCCTCGTTTGGAGCAGTTGTAGAAGGACAACCGCCATGTTTTATCTCTTCCTCCTGGCCCACATGATCGCCGATTTCGCACTCCAGCCCTTATGGCTGGTGCGCCGCAAGCGCTACTGGTATGGCCTCGTGATCCACATTGGTTTGGTGTTGGTCTGTATGCTGGCATTGGGCTTGTTGGAGCCTGCGGCGCGGGCGCTCTGGCCGGCGATGCTGGCCATTGGGGCTATCCACTTCCTCGCGGATTGGTGGAAGGTCAACTATGGCGATGGGCTCTTTAAGCAGCCTTTGGTGCCCTATCTGCTCGATCAGGTGATCCATATTGGCACTTTGGTGCTAGTATTAAGCTTGGTGGTGCCACCGGCACAACTCTGGTCGCCCGATGCGGTAGCCTATGGTTGGCTGGCGATCTACCTGAATGCCTATATGCTGGCCGCTTTGGCCGTCCCAATCACGCTGATTGTCCTTTTTGACCCCAGTTTTCGCCACGCGGCCCAAGCCGCCCATGCGCGGGCGCGCAGCCTCCTGGCTGCGGTTGTGGTGTTGAGCCTGAGCCTGCTGGCCGGGCCGCTGGCGTTGCCTGTCACCCTGGCGGGCCTGGCCTGGGCCTTGCGCCGCCCCGCTTCGCAGCATCCTCTCGATACTCCTAGTGGTATCATGGCGGTTGTGTTTGTTGCGGCAACCACCGGAGCGCTGCTCGCCGGGTTGCGTTGAAGCAATGGGGGGTGTGATGAGGCGAGGAGGCGAAGCAGTGAGGATGCGAAGCAGCGAGGAGGCGAAGCAGCGAGGAGGCGAAGCGGCGAGGAGGCGAAGCAGTGAGGATGCGAAGCAGCGAGGAGGCGAAGCAGCGAGGAGGCGAAGCGGCGAGGAGGCGAAGCAGTGAGGAGGCGAAGCAGCGAGGATGCGAAGCAGTGAGGAGGCGAAGCAGCGAGGAGGCGAAGCAGTGAGGAGGCGAAGCAGTGAGGATGCGAAGCAGCGAGGATGCGAAGAGGTGCGGGACTCGCATCCCCGCATCCCCGCATCCCCGCATCCCCGCATCCCCGCATCCTCGCCTCCCCGCCTCCCCGCATCCCCGCATCCCCGCATCCCCGCATCCCCGCATCCCCGCATCCTCGCATCCCCGCATCCCCGTCTAAAGAAGTAAGCTAAAACCCTATGAGTGATCCTACAGACAACCCCACCTTCACCAAGATCGACCGTGATTTCGCATGGCTGCTCGGCTGTTTTTGTGAGGTGCTGAGCGAGTGTGGCGAGGCTGAGTTGGCTGGTTTGCTGCCTTGGCAGACAGCAACGCAGCCGCAGAATGGGACGCTGCCGTCGCGTGCGGCTCAGGCGTTGGCGATTGCTTTTCAGTTGCTCAATCTCTGTGAAGAGAATGCGATTGCCCAGCAGCGCCGTGCGGTTGAGACCGATGCTGGCCCCGCTGCCGAACCGGGGCTCTGGGGCGAGGTCTTGGCCCGCCTGCGCGCCGAGGGGCTCTCAGATGAACAGATTGCCGCTGGGCTGCCCAGTGTGCGCGTGGAGCCGGTGCTCACGGCGCATCCCACTGAGGCTAAGCGGGCGACGGTGCTGGAACACTACCGCGAACTCTACCTGCTGCTGGTCAAGGCGGAGAACCAGATCTGGACGCCCTCAGAGCTGTTGGCGCTGCGCGATGAGGTCAAAGCGGTGCTGGAACGGCTCTGGCGTACGGGCGATATTTTCCTCGAACGTCCCGATGTTGCTTCCGAGTTACGCAATGTGATCCACTATCTGCGCCGTGTCTTTCCTGATGCGGTGGCGCAACTCGATCTGCGCCTACGGCAGAGTTGGGCCGCAATGGGCGGCGCGGTGGAGTTGCTCGCTGATCCTGAGCGGCTGCCGCAGATCAGCTTTAGTACCTGGGTCGGTGGCGACCGCGATGGGCATCCGTTTGTTACCGCTGAGGTGACAGCCATGGCCCTTGGCGAGTTGCGCCGCAATGCGTTGGCGCTCTTGCGTGACCAGTTGACCCACTTGGCGATCCGGCTTTCGCTCTCGGCCCATACCCAACCGACCCCCGCGCCCCTTGCGGCCCGCGTTGCTGAGTTGGCGGCGACCTTGGGGCCAGTGGGCCAGCAGGCTCTGGCCCGTAACCCCGCTGAGCCGTGGCGTCAGTTGGTGAATCTGTTGCTCGCCCGCTTGCCTCGTGCTGATGGATCCAACCCACATGCCTACCGCAGTGCCGCTGATTTGGCCGCAGATCTGCGGCTACTCGATGCAGCTCTGGTTGAGGTGGGGGCAGAACGCCTCGCAACGCAGGAGCTACGCCCACTGCGGCGGCTGGTACACTACTGTGGCTTCCACCTGGCCAGCCTCGATGTGCGCCAGAATAGCGCCTTCCACGACCGCGCCCTCGCGCAACTGCTGAGCACAGCGCGACTGCCTGGGGCTGATTATCCCACCTGGGACGAGGCGCGTCGCCGGGCGCTACTGGTGGCTGAGTTGGCCTCGCCGCGCCCCTTTACCCGCCCCGAGTTGGCCTTGGGCGAAGAGGCCGACGCGGTGGTTGGTTGCTACCGCGTGCTGGCCCAAGAGATTCGCAAGCACGGCCAGCAGGGCTTGGGGGCGCTGATTGTGAGCATGACCCGCAGTTGCGCCGATCTGCTGGCGCTCTACCTCTTCGCCCGCGAAGGTGGGTTGCTGGTTGAGACTGCCGCAGGCCCCGCCTGTCCGCTGCCGGTTGTGCCACTCTTCGAGACCATCGAAGACCTTGAGGCGAGTCCTGCGATCCTTGCCGATTACCTAGCTCAACCAATCGTGCAGCGCAGCCTTGCGCTTCAGGCGGAACTGCGGGGCGAGCAGACCTTAGTGCAGCAGGTGATGGTGGGCTACAGCGATAGCAACAAAGATGGGGGCATTGTCGCCAGCCTTTGGGGTTTGCACCGGGCCCAACGCACCCTCGCGGCAATTGGGGCGCAAGCGGGCGTCCGCATCCGCTTCTTCCACGGGCGCGGCGGCACCATCAGCCGCGGGGCCGGGCCAACGCGCCGCTTCATTCGCGCCCTGCCGCCCGAGGCGCTGCACGGCGATCTACGCATGACCGAACAGGGCGAAACGATTGCCCAAAAGTATGCCAACCGCATCAGCGCCGTCTACCAATTGGAACTGCTACTCGCCGGCGTAACCGGCGCCAGCCTGAGTCAGCTTCATGCAAGCACGCAGCACCTGAGCGAACTAGAAACAGCCATGGAACGTCTGGCTGCCGCGAGTCGCCGTGCCTACCGCGACCTAGTTGAGCAAGAGGGCTTCGTAGACTTCTTCAGGGGCGCAACGCCCATTGACGCCATCGAAGCCAGCCGCATCGGCTCGCGGCCCCCGCGCCGCACCGGGGCGCAGAGCATCGGCGACCTACGCGCCATCCCGTGGGTCTTTAGCTGGAGTCAAGCACGCTACTTTCTCTCTGGCTGGTACGGCTTAGGCAGCGCCCTAGAACGGTTGGCCGAGGAGGATGCCGCCAGCTTTGCCCACATCCAGGCGACCGCACGAACATGGGCTCCCCTGCACTACCTCGTGAGCAACGCCGCCACCAGTGTCGCCACAGCGGATCGTGGGCTCATGAGCGCCTATGCGGATCTGGTGGAAGACC
Source organism: Candidatus Viridilinea mediisalina (assembly GCF_002532535.1). Classification (GTDB taxonomy): domain Bacteria; phylum Chloroflexota; class Chloroflexia; order Chloroflexales; family Chloroflexaceae; genus Viridilinea; species Viridilinea mediisalina. The sequence continues at coordinate 21,268 of NZ_NQWI01000033.1, read as the reverse complement.
CCGCCCTACGTGAGCGCTTCCTCACCGCCATTTGCGCCGAACACACCCGCACCGAGCGCATGCTCGAACTGCTCTACCAAGGCCCCCTTGCCGAAACGCGCCCACGCATTCATCGCGTCTTGGCCATGCGTCAAGCGGGCCTAGAGCGACTGCACCAGCAGCAGATCAACCTCCTGCGCCAATGGCGCAACGCCCGCGCCACAAGCGACGAAGCCCGCGCCGAAGTGCTGCTGCGCGACATGTTGCTTACGGTGAATGCGATTGCGAGTGGCTTGCGTACTACGGGGTAGTGTGGGAGCAGGATGTGTGAGGCGAGGAGGCGAACAGGGGAACAGGGGAACAGGGGAACAGGGGAAGCGGGCTTCGCGTCCCCGCGTCCTCGCGTCCTCGCGTCCCCGCGTCCCCGCGTCCTCGCGTCCTCGCGTCCCCGCGTCCCCGCGTCCCCGCGTCCTCGCCTCCTCGCGTCCTCGTGTCCCCGCGTCCCCGCGTCCCCGCGTCCCCGCGTCCCCTCTTCTCACCACGTTTTGGTCACTCGCTCTTTGAACTGGCGTTGGAGTGCCGGCTTCAGCCGGCTAAAGCCGGCACTCCACTTATCAGCCCTAAGTGTCGGTATCGGTGGACGCTGGCAACCTATTGCCAGCATCCACTCCTCGTTGCTCAATCCGATAGACCGTATGGCCTGCACGCTTCTTGATCGCTTTCATACGCAGATCATGGCGCGGGCCAAGGCGCGGGATAAGGTGGTTTAAGCCACTCACCACAACAAACCAATATTCACCACCTTGGCGCAGTTGGGCCAATGGTCCCAGCACAAACTCCTGCTCAATTGCCAGATCGCCAATTTTAGCGGGAATGTTAGAAACAATCAGATCGTAAGGGCCTGGTGGTACCGCCTCGAGGCCCACGCTGCCCACAATGTTCACATTGTAGGCCCCATTGCGCACCGCATTGTGGCGTGCATAGCGTAGCGCCAACAGATTCACATCGGCCAACACCACCTGCGCTGCTGGCCAACGCCGCGCCAGCGTAATCCCCAGGATCCCAACCCCACAGCCAAGATCGAGAATGCGCTCAGGCGGACACGCTGGCTCCAGCATGCGCAGCAGCAGATCGCTGCCCTCATCCACCTGAAACGAAGAAAAGAGCGTATGCCCCACCGCAAAACTGAACTGCTGGCCGCGTTGGGTGTAGGTGAGGTCTTTTTTGAAATAGGCATCCATAAGGCGTATTATACCAATGGCGGGCGTATGGTGATGCTTCGCTTCACCATACGCCTTATGTTAAGCCCCTGGCGGAGGTTGAGGGCGGCGAAGCCGCCCACACGGAACAAAAAGCGGGTTTTAGGGCAGCAGCCCCCACTTTGTAACCTTTAGGGCTAGACATGCGTATTATCATAGAGCTAGAAGCCCACAACACGCGAAGATGCGTGAGACGAGGGCTTCGCGTCCTCGCGTCCTCGCGTCCTCGCGTCCTCGCAAACGGTAACGTGGCTCCGAATAATCCCTTTAGGAAGGATACAAACCAATGGAAGTCCTGCTTATTTTCTTTGTGATCGTCGTTGTCGTTGTGCTCGTCTTTGTGATTGGCATCTACAACGGTCTTGTCGGGCGTCGCAATCGGGTTGATCAAGCCTTTGCTTCGATTGACGTAATGCTCAAGAAGCGCTATGACCTCGTGCCCAACCTGATTGCCACCGTCGAGCGCTACATGGTTCACGAGCGCGAGCTCTTGACCGAAGTGACCGAATTGCGGACGCGGGCCTTGGCCGGTGATCTGCCCCCCGAACAGCGGGTTGCCGCCGAGAATGGCTTCAATGCAGCTATGGGTCGCCTTATGGTTTCGGTTGAGAACTATCCCGATCTCAAGTCCAACACCAACTTCCTCCAGCTTCAGCGCAGCCTCAACGAAGTCGAGGAGCAGATCTCTGCTGCCCGACGGGCCTACAATGCGGCCACTACCGATTACAACAACGCCATCCAGATGTTCCCCGGGAGCCTCTTTGCTGGGCCGATGGGCTTTACGCGCCGCGAACTCTTCGAGGCATCAATGGCCGAGCGCCAGAACGTTGATGTGCGCTCGATGTTTCAGCGATAGGAGGAGCTGAAGAACAGAGGAACAGAAGAACAGAGGAGCAGAAGAGCAGAAGAACAGAGGAGCAAAAGAACAGAGGAACAGAAGAACAGAGGAGCAAAAGAACAGAAGAACAGAAAAATAGATTTTGTAGACATACTTGTTCTCCTGTTCTCCCGTTCTCTGTTCTCCTGTTCTCCCGTTCTCTGTTCTCCTGTTCGCTTGTTCTCCCGTTCTCTGTTCTCCTGTTCTCCCGTTCTCCTGTTCTCCATGAAAGGCCAATCCCATGCACCCACCTTCATCAAAAACCCAAGATCTCGCCCAACTCTATGCTACTGAGCTACAGCCGATCCTGGATCAGCTTGAAGCCAAGCGCCAAGAGGCGCGAAAGCGGGCCTTACTGAGCTTAGGGGTTTTGCTGCCGGTTGCGCTACTTTTGATGCTGATCGTAGGCAATGCATTTGGCATAATCTTTGCCATCTTTTTGGGCGTCGGGGCGTTGATGGCATGGTTTGGGATCAATCATGGTGTGCAGAAGCGCTACCGTGACTTCTTTAAGTCTGAGGTGATTGCCCGCCTAGCCCGGCTGGTTGATCCGAGCCTTGTCTATTACCAAGATGGCGGCATCAGCATTGAAGAGTTTCGCCGTAGTAATCTCTTTCGCAACCAGATTGACCGCTACCGCGCCGAGGATTTCTTCACCGGCTTGATTGGGGCCACAGAGTTCCGCTTCTCCGAGGTGCATGCAGAATACAAGACTACCACGACCGACTCGAAGGGGCGTACCAGCACCCAGTGGCATACTATCTTTCGGGGTATCTACTTTATCGCCGATTTTAACAAGCATTTCAATGGGCGTACCTACGTCATGCCCGACACTGCCGAGCGTGCGCTTGGCGGTTTGGGCCGGATGATCCAATCTATGTTTAGCCAAATTGATCGCCGCCATGGCGAGTTGATCAATATGGAAGATCCCGAGTTTGAGCGTATCTTTGCGGTGCGTTCAACCGACCAAATCGAGGCCCGCTATATCCTTTCAACCAGCCTGATGCGCCGTCTCACCGAGTTTCGTCAGCAGTTGAATAAGCCTGTGGCGATTGCTTTTGTTGACTCGCAGATCTATATTGCGATCACTACCAGCAAGGATCACTTCGAGCCACCCTCAATCTGGCGGGGCGGCGGGTCGCTCAGCCAAGACGATATTGCTGAGTATTTTCAGGATGTACGGCTGGCCGAGCAGATTGTCGAAGACCTCAATTTGAACCTGCGCATCTGGACAAAGGAATAAGGTCACAATCTACAATCTACAATCTACAATCTACAATCTACAATCTGAAACGGCATAAAGTTTGCGAATTCTCATGCTCTCCCCCTACCCGCCCTATCCGTTGCGCAGCGGTGGGGCTCTGCGGATCTACCATGTGGCGCGTGGCTTGGCCGAACACCACGAGGTGACCCTCTTGAGCTTTGCGCCGCATGCGGCAGCGGTGGCGGCGCTGGCCCCGCTCCGCGCATGGTGCCATGTGGTGACGGTGCCAAGTCCGGCGGGGCGCAGTGTGGCTCGGCGTGCCCTGACGACCCTGACGAGCAGCCAGCCCGATATGGCGCTGCGTGCGCAAAGCCATGCCTATAGCGAAGCCCTCAGCCGCCTCGTTGCTTCAACTCCCTTTGCGCTGGTGCTTGCCGCCAGCATCGAGATGGCGGGCTACCTGCTGCCGCTGCGTGGCTTGGGGCCGCGCCTCGTGCTTGACCAGTTTAACGCTGAATATCTGTTGCAGCGCCGCGCCGCTCTGAGTGACCTTGCCCTCGCCTTGCGTCTACGCCCGCGTGCGTTGGTCGGCGGGCTCTATTCGCTGCTCCAGTGGCGCAAGTTGGCCCGCTATGAACGGATGCTGCTTGCACAACTCGACACGATCACGGTTGTCTCTGAGCAAGATCGTAACGCCTTGGCCCGCCTGCACCCAGCAGCGGCCCAGCGCCTCGTGGTAGTACCCAATGGCGTAGACACCAGCCTTGTGCGTCCCGGCGCGGTACGCGGCGATCTTGGTGGTGCGACCATGGTCTTTACCGGCACCCTCGACTACCGGCCTAACATTGATGCCCTACGCTGGTTCACCGCAGAAGTACTCCCCCTGATTCGCGCCCGCGCCCCCACCGCACGCCTGCTCATCGTTGGGCGCGCCGCTGGCGCTGCTATTCACGCCTTAGCGAGCGAAGCGGTCGAAGTGATCGGCGAAGTGGCCGCCGTGGCCCCCTACATTGACGGGGCCGCCGTCTATGTGGTGCCTATGCGCATCGGCGGCGGCTCGCGCCTGAAGCTGCTCGAAGCCCTAGCCATGGAAGCGCCCATCGTGACAACACCAATGGGCGCTGAGGGGATCGTTGGGCTACGCGACGGCACCCACCTGCTCATGGCTGAACGCCCCAAAGATTTTGCCAACGCCGTCCTGCGCCTCATCGCTGATCCGACCCTTGGCCAGCGCCTCGGCAGTGCTGGCCGCGCCCATGTTGTGGCCAACTACGACTGGCGCATCATTACAGGCACCTCCGGTGCGGAATTGGGGCATCGCCTCTTGAAAGCCCAATAAGTTGTAAAAAGTTAAAAATCCATGCTACAATAACGCTAAAGCTAGGAAACACAACTATGGGCAGCTACTATACCCTCTTAGGAGTTGAGCCCGACGCTACCCCCGACGCTATCGCAGCAGCCTATCAGCAGCAACGCGAACGCTACGATCCAGCGCGGGTGGTCGATCTCGACCCTGAACTACGTGCTACGGCTGTCGAGCGTAGCCAAGCGCTAGAGCAGGCTTATGCCATCCTCTCCGACCCTATCCGTCGCCAAGAGTATGACGCAAGCCTGTTTGATGCTGCAAGCAATGGCCGAACCCCGGCCTCCAATCCACGTCGGGGGCTTAGTTCGCGTGAACGTACCTATGCACTGGTTGGTGTCGTGCTGGCCTTTGCGCTCGTGGCGACCATCTGGGTGCTGACCGGGAGCGACAGTGAGGGCGTAGCTGGGCAAGCGATGCCCCAAATGAACCGCGTCGCCCCCGAATTTACCCTGCAAACCCTAGACGGTACCCCTCTGAGTTTGAGTGACTTCCAAGGCCAAGTCGTGTTGCTCAATTTCTGGGGAACCTGGTGTGAACCCTGCAAACGTGAGCTACCTGCACTTGAACAGGCCCATCAGCAGTACCATGAACAAGGTCTTGTGGTGATTGGGGTCAACCTCACCCACAGCGAACGTGCCCAAGGCGGTGATGCTGCGACCGTCCAAGCTTTTCTTGAGCAGTTTGGGGTTACCTACCCCAATGTACTTGATCTCGAAGGTGCAGTAACCAATGCCTATCGCGTCTTTCCCCTACCCACAAGCTTCTTTGTTGATCAAACTGGGTATATTCGCTATGTTCATATTGGTGAATTAAGGTTTCAAGACGTAGAGGCTCGTTTCCTTGAACTACTTAGGAGAGCTCATGGAGAAGCGGACAATTTTGATAGTTGACGATGATCAAGGTCTCCGTGAGTTGATCAGGATCAACCTTGAGCATGAGGGCTACCAAATCATTCAGGCGGGCAACGGTCTCCAGTGTCTCGATCTGGTGCGTGAGGAGCGCCCCGATCTGGTCATTCTTGACGTCATGATGCCAGAGATGGATGGGCTAGAGGCTTGTCGTCAATTGCGCCAATTTACCCAAGTGCCGATCCTGATGCTGACTGCCCGCACCCAGTCGGATGATGTTATTACCGGCTTAGATCAGGGGGCCGATGATTATCTGCTCAAGCCCTTCAATCTTGATGAGCTTGCCGCCCGCTTGCGTGCCCTGCTGCGGCGTGTGCCCCCCACCTACCAGCCGCTCGTAGCATGCGATGAACAGATCCAGATGGATCAGCGCTCGCGTGAGGTTTTTGTCCGGGGTGCTTTGGTTGATTTAACCCCTACTGAATACCAGTTGCTACGCATCTTGATGGAACAGGCCGGTAAGGTGATTGAACACGAAACGCTGCTCAACGCCGTTTGGGGCCAAGAGTATACGCGCGACAACGATTACCTTAAGGTGTATATTTGGCACCTGCGACGCAAAATTGAGGTTGATCCGCGCAACCCTAGGCTGTTGCTTACCGAGTGGGGCATTGGCTACCGACTGTTGCCCTAGTTGCTTGAAGAGATACAGAGAATAGAGGATTTAGAGATACAGAGAATTTAACCACAGAGACACAGAGAACACAGAGAGGTTTGTGATACGACAGTTGCTATACTCTGTGCTCTCGGTGCCTCTGTGGTGTAATCCTCGCTACCTCTTCTTGTTGGCATTATGCACTCCTTCCCTTTGCAGCGCCAAGCTGTTGACTCTGCCGCGCCGCCACGCCCGCGTCGGCCCCGTTGGGGCACATGGCATTGGGTCGGTTTGCCCTTGGTGTTGCTCGGGCTCCTCCTTGGCTGGCAATTGCTGGTGACCCTTGGTGGCTACCGGCCCTTTATTCTGCCTGGCCCTGGCTTGGTTGCCGAACGCTTTGTGGCCGCGCTCCAGAGTGGCCTGCTCTGGCGGCATACTTCGGCAACCATGACCGCAGCCTTGGGCGGCTTTGGGATTGCCCTGCTGCTCGGGTTGCTGCTCGGCTACTGTTTGGCCCACGTGCCCCTCCTGGAACGCGCCATTACCCCCGTGCTTGCAGCCAGCCAAGCGATCCCGATCATTGCCATTGCGCCCCTGATTATCCTCTGGTTTGGCCCTGGCCTCAGTGGTAAACTACTGATTGCCACCCTCATCACGTTCCTCCCTATTCTGCTCGCAACCGTCGTGGCCCTCCGCAGCATCCCGCGTGAATTGCGGGAAATGGCGTTGATTAGTGGGGCCAGCCGTTGGCAAATCTTGCGCTATGTCGAGGCGCCCCTGAGTGTGCCCGTGATCTTCGCTGGCATCCGTACCGGCTTGGCCCTCGCTACCACTGGCGCTGTGGTCGGCGAATTTGTTGCGGGCCGCGAAGGGCTGGGCGCGATGATCAATATTGCCCGGGGGCTTTTTGATACACCACTCATCTTTGTTGCACTGATTACCCTCGCCCTCATTACCTTGAGCCTCTACCTTGCAGCAACCCTGCTCGAACGGGCGTTGATGCGTTGGGATGAGGTGTAACCATAGGGGGAGGACGCGAGGACGCGAGGACGCGAGGACGCGAGGACGCGAGGACGCGAAGCACACGCATCTTCGCCTCACGCATCCTCATTTGAGGCAGCATCCTACAAACCTTACAAGGAGTACACCATGCATAGCAAAGTTGTCATTATCGGCTCCGGCCCGGCTGGGCTTACAGCGGCGCTCTATGCGGCGCGTGCGAATTTAGAACCATTGGTGATCCGTGGCCTACAGCCGGGGGGCTTGATTGCAACCACCTCCGAAGTTGAGAACTATCCCGGTTTTGTCGAAGGCATCGGCGGTGTTGAGCTGGCCGATAGTATGGAAAAACAGGCCGCTCGCTTTGGGGCGCAGTTTAAGGACACGTTGGTTACGGCCATTGATGCCAGCGTGCGCCCTTTTGTTATCACTACCGATGGTGGTGAGCAGGTGACCGCCGATACCATTATTGTCTCAACTGGCGCTTCACCGCGTAAGTTGGGGGTGCTCGGCGAAGAACAATTGGCCAATCGGGGGGTGAGCTATTGTGCCACTTGTGATGGCTTCTTCTTCCGAGGCAAGAAGGTGGTGGTGGTTGGTGGCGGCAATAGTGCCCTTGATGAGAGCCTCTTCCTGACCCGCTTTGTTGATGAGTTGATCATTGTGCATCGCCGCGATAGCCTACGTGCCGATCCGGTGCTGCAAGAGCGGGCCTTTAGCAATGAGAAGATCCGCTTTGTGTGGGATAGTGCCGTTGAAGCGATTATGGGCAATGAGCAGGTGGAAGCGGTGCAGATCAAGCATCTGAAGGATGGCAGCACCAGTGAACTAGCCGTAGATGGCGTCTTCCCCTATATTGGCCACATCCCCAACACCAAGCTCTTTGTTGGGCTGCTAACCCTTGATGATGCCGGCTATATCGTCACCGATACGCGCCAGCGCACCAATATCCCCGGCATCTTCGCCGCTGGCGATGTGGTTGATCATGTCTATCGCCAAGCCATCACGGCAGCCGGTGAGGGCTGCAAGGCCGCAATGGAGGCCACCTGGTATCTTGCTGAACAGGAGCATGCCGCGAAGAAGGCCCAGCATGCCGCAGGCTAAAGCCTGCGTCTGGTATGCGGTCAAAGCCCGCGCCGCTTGGCTTCGACAAGCTCAGCCACCGCGCCACTGCGCCGCTGGCTGAGCCTGTCGAAGCCAAGCGGCGCGGCCCAGAGCTTTCTTGCACTAACAAAACTTTACATCCCCCCCACCGGGGCATGTTGCAGACTTAAGGTATACTAGAGACTGCTATGCCTTTATTTGTAGCATGCTCAGGAGAACGATACCATGCCTGTCCATAATTTTAACGCCGGGCCTGCCGTACTACCCCGTGCTGTCCTCGAACAAGCCCAGGCTGAATTGCTCGATTACAAAGGGCGCGGGATGTCCATCCTTGAGATGAGCCACCGCTCGAAAGAGTATGAGGCGGTTAATCAGAGTGCCCAAGCGCGCTTTAAGGCGCTGCTGGGCTTAGGTGACGATTATTGCGTCCTCTTTATGCAGGGTGGGGCTAGTGCCCAATTTGCTATGCTGGCGCTCAATTTCCTCCATCCCGAGACCACCGCCAACTATGTCCTCACCGGCTCGTGGGGCGAGAAGGCTCTCGAAGAGGCTAAACGTATCGGGGCGACCCACGTTGCCGCTACGACGGGCGCAGATGGCTACCGCACTGTCCCCACCTTCAGCGCCCTCAAGCTCAGTGAGCGTCCAGCCTACCTGCACCTGACGAGCAATGAGACGATACAGGGCGTACAGTGGCTCGGTTTCCCCGATCTTCCCGAAGTCCCGCTCGTGGCCGACATGAGTAGCGACATCCTCTCGCGCCCCTTCGATGCCTCACGCTTCTCGTTGATCTACGCCGGTGCCCAGAAGAATATCGGGCCATCGGGTGTGACGGCGGTCATTGCGCGTGAGAGCTTTGTTGCCCAAGCGCGTAAAGATCTCCCGGCGATCTTCAGCTACCAGACGATGCTCAAGAACAATTCGCTCTACAATACCCCGCCAGTCTATGCGGTCTATTTGGTTGACCTTGTACTCGCATGGATCGAAGGTATCGGTGGGCTAGCCGCTATGTCCGAGCGCAATGCTGCCAAAGCTACCGAGATCTACACCGTGATTGACGCCAGTCAGGGCTTCTACCGGGGCCACGCTGAGACGGCGAGCCGCTCGCCAATGAACATTACCTTCCGGCTGCCCAGCCCTGAGCTAGAGAAGCAGTTTGTCGCTGAGGCCCAGGCCCAAGGCATGGTTGGGCTCGCTGGGCACCGCTCGGTCGGTGGCATCCGTGCCTCAACCTACAACGCCCTTGAGCCTGCTTCGTGTACTGCCCTTGCCCAGTTTATGCAGGAATTTGCCCGCAAGCACGGCTAATACCAAATCCGATAGCCGATAGCCGGACATACGGAGAATTTCACCACAAGAGGCACGCAGAATTTTACCACAGAGGCACAGAGGACACAGAGACGTTACCTCTGTGTCCTCTGTGCCTCTGTGGTGAACAACCCTAGCAGAGCAGGCGCGAGCGGCAAGCGCCCCTGCGCCAACTCAGCAGCAGGCGCAACAAATTGCCAAGCATCGCCCGCTTCAAGCGTAGTCAAGGGATAGGTCACGGCGGTGTAGTGGCTCCTTTTGTTCCGTTTTGGCGGCTTCGCCGCCAAAACGGAACAAAAAACGGGGTTTGGTGCGTAGCCCCAAAGCGGGTTTCAGGGCGCTAACCCTAAACGTAATGCAAATGGGAGTATGCCCCAAGTATAGCATAGCTAGATTATAATAATCTGGTATGCTATGCCTTGTCCAATGAGTACCTGTGCTACAAACTTCTGCGTCGCTCTACCCTCAAATATGCGCGTTGTCATACTCTCTAAAGCTCTCGTGGTTGGTGCCTACCAGCGCAAGTTGGAGGAGATTGCACGCCTAGGAGTTGCATTAACGGCGCTGGTGCCATCCAGTTGGGTTGAGCCACGGGTTGGGCGGTTGCGCCTCGAACGTCGCTTTACCCAGGGCTACCAACTAGAGGCGTTGCCTATCGCCTTGAATGGGCAGCACCATATCCACTTTTACCCCACACTCGGCGCTGTGCTGCGACGTCTGCGCCCCCAGGTGTTGCATATTGACGAGGAGTCGTTCAACCTTGCCACCTTTCAAGCCATGCGTCTTGGGGTTGCTCTAGGGGCGCGTTGTTGTTTCTACAACTACGCCAACATCAACCGCTACTACCCGCCCCCCTTCAACCTCTTCGAGCGCTACAACCTGCGCCACGCCAGCCATGCCCTCGCATGCAACCAAGAGGCCGCCGCAATCATCCGCCGCCACGGCTTTACTGGCCCGCTCACGATTGTGCCCCAGTTTGGGGTTGATCCCGAACTATTCCAACCAGTCGGCTCCTCGCCTCCCGCCTCCTCACATCCCGCCTCCCCGCCTCCCGCCGCTTCGCCACTCGCCTCCTCGCCTCCCGCCTCCTCACCTCCCACCTCCGCGCCTCCCACCTCCGCGCCTCCCGCCTCCGCGCCTCCCACCTCCGCGCCTCCCACCTCCTCGCCTCCCGCCTCCCCGCCTCCCACCACCCGCCTCACCATCGGCTACCTCGGACGCCTTGTGCCCGAAAAGGGCCTGCTCGATCTCGTGGCCGCCTTTGCAGCACTCCCCGCCCATGTCCACTTGCGCCTCATTGGCGACGGAAGTCAACGGAGCCAACTGGAGCAACGTGCTGCTGCATTGGGCCTCAGTCAACGCATCGCCATCATGCCCGCTGTGAACAGCACCGCAGTGCCCGCAGCACTGCGGGCACTCGACATCCTCGTGCTACCCTCACGCACCACCCCCTCGTGGAAAGAGCAGTTTGGCCGCATCCTAATCGAAGCGATGAGTTGCGGCGTTCCTGTGGTTGGTTCCAACTCAGGCGAAATCCCCCACGTCATTGGCGACGCGGGCCTCATCTTTGCCGAAGGGGACATCGCGGCGCTCCGCAGCCAACTCATGCGCTTAGTGGAAGATGCACCACTCCGCCACCAGCTCGCGCAACGCGGACGGCAGCGCGTCCTCACCCACTACACCCAAGCCGCCATCGCTCAACGCCACGTCGCCATCTACCGCGACATGCTTGAGGCATGAACACAATACTTTTCAAATACGACGAGTTTCTTGACGCAAAGGCGCAAAGGCGCAAAGTTTTTTGCATAGGAGCGCCAACCTTTGCGGCTTTGCGCGAGCTTATTTGCAAAGTATTGGGCCTAAACATGGGCCGAAAACATTGCTTGACAACTACACGAAATAGAGTAGACTGATAACAGTTACTTTGTTCTACCAAACTGGGAATGACAATGCACCCACAACAACCAACCGCACTCTCGCTCTTCTCGGGGGCAGGCGGCTTTGATTTGGGCATACGCAAGGCAGGTTTTAATATTTTGGCCTGCCTAGAGCGCGATCCCTTCTGTTGTGCTACCTTGCGAGCCAATATTGAGCATGAGCATGGAACCACAAAGGTCATTGAAGACGATATTCGTAACATTGATCCGAAGCAACTGAGCGTCGCGTTAGGCTTAGAACCTGGAGAGTTGGATTTGCTCTTTGGCGGTCCGCCCTGCCAAGCCTTCTCACAAATTGGTAAGCGCCTTGCACTGCAGGATGAACGAGGAATGTTGTTCTTCGAGATGGTTCGTTTTGCTCGTGTGTTTCGTCCACGGGTGATACTGATCGAACAGGTGAAAGGGTTACTCAATGCACCGGATCATCAGGGGGTGATAGGTGGGGTGATGCGATTGATGCATAACGAATTAGCCGCGTTGGGCTATCGGGTGGAGTGGAAAGTGCTACTTGCGGCTGATTATGGCGTACCACAGCTACGACAGCGGGTATTTATCGTCGCGTTGCGGGAAAAGGTGACATTTGCCTTTCCTGAACCAACTCATCGTCCACCAAGTCAAAACCAATCACTGTTTAGTTTACCCCGCTACCAGACCGTTGGTGATGCACTTGCCGACTTGCCACCACCCTATACCAAAGAAGCCTATACTGGAAACGATAGCCATGTAGACATTACCCCTGCTGGCGATAAATTCCGCATTCATGGCGTGCCAGAAGGCGATCACCTTGCAGCGCAGCAGCATCTACCAGCAGAACAGCGCTGTACCCTCACTAAGAAGGATACAACTAAATTTAGGCGCATGAGTCGCTCCAATCCTGCGCTCACCCTCAGATGTGGTGAAGTTTTCTTCCATCCAACTGAAGATCGCTACCTAACTGTACGCGAATACATGCGAATTCACACATACCCTGACGATTATATACTCAAAGGTGCAATTCGTGGTCGCTCAGGTCGTGTACGCGATCTTGATCAGTACCGCCAGGTTGCCAACTCAGTGCCACCACGCTTGGCCGAGTATATAGGGCGAGCAATTTTGGCAAGTCTACGATCAGCTAAACTAGAGTTTACTAGAGCGCTACTTCGACGCCCAATTGATGCGATTGTGCGTCTGTAATGCCAATCATGCGATATGGCGATGCTACCCCGCCCTGCTCCCACGTTGTGGGAGCCTTTCAAGTATAGAGTTTTTTGAACAAGGGGTTCAAAACACCAACCAGGAGAGATACAGAGAATTTCACCACAGAGGCACCGAGGGCACAGAGGTATTGTAGCTAGAGGTAATGCCAACAGGTGGTTGCCTTGTCACAAATTTCTCTGTGCTCTCTGTGTCTCTGTGGTAAAATTCTCTGCATCTCTATCGGTCGCTATCGAAGCAAATGTTCTGTCCGCTCTTAAACCCACGCTAGTACGCGCGCGCAAAGACGACCATCCGGCTCGTTTCGCGCCCGCTGTAGACACAGCGCCCGGCTTCGTTTGGCTGATCGAGTGGGATGCAGCGGATGGTTGCGCGCGTCTCCTCTTGGATGCGCTTCTCATCGGCGTTGGAACCGTCCCAATAGGCCCAGGCAAAACCGCGCTCTACCTGTTGCCGTAGCTCTTCGTAGGTGCTGACGCGGGCGCTACGCTCTTCGCGGAAAGCCAGCGCTCGTTGGAAGAGCGCCGTCTGCATCTCTGCGAGCAACTCTACGAGTAGTTCGGTTAGCCCAGCCTGCGGCACAAAGCGCTTGCCTTCGCGCCCAGGGATGTCGCGGCGCGCCAAGGCAACACTGCCCTTCTCCACATCCTTCGGCCCAATCTCGACGCGCAACGGCACGCCCTTCAATTCCCACTCATTGAACTTGTACCCAGGGCTGAGATTATCGCGGTCGTCAAGCTTAAAGCGCAGCAGCCCGCGCCACGCAGCGGTCAGTTGCTCCACGACCGCCATCACCTTCGTGCGTTCCGCGTCATTCTTGTAGATCGGCACCACAACCACCTGGATGGGCGCGAGACGTGGCGGTAAGACTAGCCCCTCATCGTCGGAGTGGGTCATGATGAGCGCCCCAATCAGGCGTGTACTCACGCCCCAACTGGTTGTCCAACAGTGCTGGATCGTATTTTGCTGGTCGGTATAGGTAATCTCAAACGCCTTGGCAAAATTCTGCCCCAGATTATGCGATGTTCCAGCCTGCAAAGCCCGGCCATCCTGCATCATCGCCTCGATGCAGTAGGAACGCAACGCGCCGGGGAACTTCTCGTTCTCCGTTTTGAGGCCACGAATCACTGGAACAGCCATCACCTGCTCGGCAAAATCGGCATAGACATCATACAAAATCCTGAGCGTCTCTTCTTCAGCATCAGCTTCAGACGCATGGGCTGTATGGCCCTCTTGCCACCAAAATTCAGCAGTACGCAAAAAAGGCCGGGTACGCATCTCCCAGCGCATCACATTACACCACTGATTGTAGAGCAACGGCAGATCGCGGTAGGAACGAATCCAGCGGCTATAGAAGTGGCCAATAATGGTCTCACTGGTTGGACGGATCACATAGGGTTCAGTCAGTTCCTCGCCGCCAGCGCGGGTCACCTCTGCCACCTCAGGCGCAAAGCCCTCAACGTGATCCGCCTCCTTCATAATAAAACTCTTGGGCACCAAGAGCGGAAACTGCACATTGGAATGGCCGGTCGCTTTAATCCGATCATCAAGTTCGCGCTGCATCAACTCCCAGAGGGCCCAGCCTGTCGCCTTGACGACAATACAACCACGCACCACCTCGGCCACCTCGGCCAAATCGGCCTCGCGCACAATATCAAGATACCACTGATTATAGTCCGCTGCGCGGGTTGTGATCGCATCCTTGGGCATAAACAACTCCTCTTTTGTTGTGCGGTCTTGGCCGCGCTCCCAATCATAAAGCGAAATGGTATTGTTGGCAAGACCGTTCGCCCTGCGGGTTGTCTGCTGTCAACCTCATGCCTAAGCAATATAATTCTGTTTTTGGCCTAGATCAACTAATATTATAGGGATGGTTCGTAGCTACATCACAGCTTGCGAGGACGTGAGGACGCGAGGACGCGCAGACGCGCAGACGCGCATGCATCGCCGCTCCGCCTCACGCATCCTGGCAAGAGGGAATACCCATGAGCCGCTCTTCTACTACACTGTTCAGTGCATCTGAATTGCATGCCTTCACGGCTACAGGTGAAACGCCCGACCATACGCTCGATGTGGGCCGCCGTCTGCGGAGTCTGCGCGAGGCTCGGCGGCTGACGATGCGTGCCCTAGCCGAAGCAAGTGGCTTGGCGGTCAATACCTTGAGCTTGATCGAGCATGGCAAAACATCGCCTAGTGTCAGTACGCTCCAACAATTGGCCATTGCCCTGCAGGTGCCCATCAGCGCCTTCTTTGAGCCTGATGTCCCGCGTAGTCGTGTCATTTTCCGCAAGGCCGAGCAGTACCGCACGGTGCCCTTCAGTCACGGTAGCCTGACTGATCTGGGTGCAGGGATGACGCAACGGAGCTTTGACCCCATCCTGCTCACCTTGAACCCCGGTGCCGGGAGTGGCGACCAAGCGATTGCCCATCCGGGCCAAGAGTTTGTCTTTGGCCTTGTTGGTCAGATTACCTACATCGTCCTCGACCAAACCTACCTGATTCAGCCCGGCGATAGCCTGCTTTTTGCCGCTACGCTGCCCCACCAGTGGAAGAATACGAGTGAACAACCTGCTCGTGCCCTCCTTGTCCTCTGCCCCTATGAGGTAGCCGGTGGGTCGCTGGCTTACCATAACCATTTGGGTTCATCATGAAGGAGAAGCTTTATATGTCCTATCGCACAACATTCCTCGTCGCCCTCATCGCGTTCCTCTTGAGCATCATGGGGGCCAGTAGTCTCCGCGCCAATGAGCCGGTGGCCCACGGTATCCTCTTCTTTTCGCCTACATGTCCTCACTGCCACGTCGTGATTGATGATGTCCTGCCACCATTGGAAGCCCGCTATGGCGCGCAGTTGGCAATTATGATCATTGATGTAAGCCAACCCGATGGTCAGGCGATCTATCGTGCGGCGGTAGAGCGTTTCAATGTGCCGCAAGAGCGCCTCGGTGTGCCTGCGTTGATCTTTGGTGAGCAGTTTCTGGTTGGGAGTGCCGAGATTCCCCAGTTGCTGCCTGGTATGATTGCCGAGACACTTGCGGCTGGTGGTAATGCGTGGCCCGCCATTCCGGGCTTTACGCCCCCTGCCTTGGATCAGCCAATGCCTACGCCGCAAGCGTTGAGCCCCTTTCAGCGCGATCCGGTGGGCAACGGGGCCGCCGTGGTGATGCTTGCCATTATGCTCATTTCGGTCTTTGTGCTCGCTCGCTTTATGCGTGGCCCCTTTGATCAACCCCTGGCCCCTTGGCGGGTCAAAGCCGTGCCTATTTTGACCCTGATTGGCATGGTTGTAGCCACCTACTTGGCCTATATTGAAATCAGCGGTGCCGAAGCGGTCTGCGGGCCAGTTGGTGATTGCAACACCGTCCAGCAGAGCGAGTATGCCAAAATCTTTGGCATCCCGGTTGGCCTGATCGGGCTTGCGGGCTACACCGTAATCTTGTTGGCTTGGGCAATACGGCAGTATGGCAGTGGCCGATCAGCCCACTGGGCCGCCATCGCGCTGCCTACCATAGTCTTTGGCGGCGTGCTCTTCTCAAGCTACCTAACCTTCTTGGAACCCTTCGTGATTGGAGCCACTTGTGCGTGGTGCCTCGCCTCAGCCGCAATCATGACAGCGCTGCTCTGGGTTACGGTACCCCAAAACAAAGCGCCCGCCACCCGAGGGCGCAGGCGCACAGACCAGGGACGCAAGTTGGCGCATTGAGGAGCAGATTTCACCACAGAGGCACAGAGAACACAGAGATGATACTGTGCTTGGCACTGGTAGAGCCGCCCCAACGGGGCGGCTCTTTGTTAGGGATGGTTTCAGAAACGTACCTTCAGCCTTACCGTCGTAGTGCCGACTTTAGTCGGCATCCGGGGGTTGTCGGCGACCTCAGCCGACTAAAGCGGCTCTTTGTTAGGGATGGTTTCAGAAACGTACCTTCAGCCTTACCGTCGTAGTGCCGACTTTAGTCGGCATCCGGGGGTTGTCGGCGACCTCAGCCGACTAAAGTCAGCACTACCTATGGCGCCGCTGGCTGAGCCTGTCGAAGCCAGCCTGTCGAAGCCAGCCTGTCGAAGCCACCACTAATCCTCCGGTTGCGTCACCAACTCCGAGCCAGCGACCCAACCCTCACGGCCATCACTGACACGGACGCGCCACCAGGGGTAGTTGTCGAGGGGCACCGGGCCTTCAAGCATGGTCATTTGGGTGCCAGGGGGCAGGCCGGCGAAGGCATTGGACTGAAGGCCGGGGCGGTCACGCAGGCGCAGGTTCATGCCCCCCGCCTTACGCACCCACGCACTGACGCCCACCGCCAACTCAGGCGGGGCAGCGACACTACTCCCTGCTGCTGCGCCCGCAGGCTCGGTGTCAGCATTGGCAGCCTCAGCCGCAGCCTGTTCAGCCGCCTGCACGGCTTGACGGGCTCTGTTTTGGGCTGTTTGGGCCTCAATCTGCAGCTTGGCGACCTCCAGTTGCATCTTACGCACTTGCTCTTGCGTCTCAGCCAACTTTTTCTTCGCCTCATCACCCGCAGCCGCCTGCTTGCTGCTTGCCGCAAGCTGCTTCTCCAGATCAGCGATCTCTTTGGTCTTACTAGAGAGCTGGTCGTTCATTGAGCGCATCTGACGGGTGATCTGCTCCTCTTTGGCCTTTTCTTCTGCGGCAGCCTTCTCGGCCTCTTCCTTTTTCTTTCTGCCAAAACCGAACATCATGCTTCTCCTTTGTTCTTTGTAGAATGGTTACGAACCATCCATCAAGAACTGATTGATTCCCTCAGCGGCGGTACGGCCCTCGGCAATCGCCCAGACCACCAGCGATTGGCCGCGGCTCATGTCGCCCGCTGCAAAGACACCGGGGCGCGAGGTCATCTTGTTGGCGTCGGTCGCAACCGCCCCGTTGGCACTCAATGCTACCCCGAGTTGCTCAATCATGCCATGGCGGATTGGCCCACTGAAGCCCAGCGCCAGCAGCACCAGATCGCACGGCTGAGTAAACGCGGTGTCTTCCAGTTCCTCCATGCGCCACTGGCCATGCTCGTCACGCTGCCAACTCACGCGCACCGCCGCAGCGGCGGCCACTTGTCCATTGCCATCACCAAGCAAGCGGCGGGTCAACACGCTATAGATGCGCTCGCCGCCCTCTTCGTGCGAAGAACTCTTGCGTAGCACGCGGGGCCACTCTGGCCAGGGATTATCGGGGGCGCGCTCGTTGGGGGGCTCAGGCATCAACTCAAACGACGTGACCGAAGCGGCCCCTTGGCGCAACGCAGTGCCCACACAGTCGGCCCCGGTATCACCGCCACCGATGACCAGCACATGGCGGCCCTTGGCATCAATCGCCACTTCAGGCTCAATCACTTCACCCGCACAACGGCGATTCTGCTGGGTCAGATACTCCATCGCAAAATGGATCCCCGCCAGATCGCGCCCAGGCACCGGCAGATCGCGTGGATGTTGGGCACCAGCAGCCAGCAGGATTGCATCAAAGCCTTGGCACAACTCCTCAACCGGCATGCTCACCCCAACATGGACACCGGGCATGAATTGGACGCCCTCAGCCTCAAGTTGAGCCAAGCGGCGATCAATGATCTGCTTCTCCAGCTTAAAATCGGGAATCCCGTAGCGCAACAAGCCCCCGATCTGCTGGTCACGTTCAAAGACCGTAACCTCGTGGCCCATGCGTCGCAACTGTTGCGCGGCGGCCAACCCGGCTGGCCCCGAACCAACCACCGCCACCCGCTTACCCGTCAGCGTCTGGGGCGGTTCAGGCACAACCCAACCCTGGGCAAAGCCATGTTCAATAACCTGGCGCTCAATCAAACGGATCGTCACGGGCTCAAAACCCAAGCTCAACGAACAGGAACCCTCACAGAGGGCCGGACAGAGTTGGCCCGTAAACTCAGGGAAATTATTCTCGCGCTGCAACTGCTCCAAAGCCTGGCGCCAATCGCCCTCGGAGACGCGATCATTCCAGAAGGGGATAAAATTGCCAAGGGGGCAAGCGACGTGGCAATAGGGAATGCCACAATCCATACAACGCGCACCCTGCTCGATTACCAGTTCTTCGGACGGTGCTTCATACACCTCATTGAAATCGCGTAGCCGTTCAGCTACGGGCCGACCCTGCTGCTCCTGACGTTGAATCTTGAGAAAACCCTCAATGTGGCCCATACGGCAGCCATCCTCTCCTGTTGTGTAGATCCATACCTCGCACATCTCAACATTGAGAGGAAACGTGGAGCGCACCACTGCGCCCGATTATGCCATTTACGATACTGCGTCTGCTACATTATAAAATGTACAGCTTTCTAATTACCCGTAGGGTGGCAATATCTCAACCAAGCGATAGTTTCAAGTAACTATTCACAAACCGCCATGCCTAGCGGCCATCATCAGGATTGATCCCATCAAAATAGCGCTTAAGCGCGATACTACCAACGAGGGCCAAACTTGAGAGATTAAAGAGACAAAAGAGCGCGGCGACCACCCCTAAGCCAACAGGTTGGGGGGCCTCGCGCTCGGTTGTTGTCGGGGTTGGTGTAGCCACATCGGCAACCAAGGTGCGGCCAAGGAGTAGCGCATCTTGGCTTACCATAGGGCTACCCGGCCCAGAGCTAACCAGCATCCAGGCCAGAGCCAGAAACAAATAGAGCATAGAGAATCTAGTATACAACGACCTGTTACACCAAATTCTTGTTGAACATGCCGCTATCGGCTTTTGCACGAGCCATCATCGCATGCCTCAACCCGGCCACCCAGGAGGTAGCGGTTGGCAGCGATCAAGCCATAGATCGGGCGGGCGAAGAGCATGACCCCGGGTAGCCCCATGAGGAGACCGAGGCCACGCAAATCAGGCAGGCGCAGCAGCGTCTCACGCACCGCATCGGCCCCCTGGTAGAACTGGCCATCAGGCGCAACGAGGTGCAATTCTCGCTGCGCCATCTCCGGCGTCACTTGAGGAAAGCGCACTTGGGCCTGTGGATCGTTCATATCAAGTATTTCAATGAGACCTGCATGATTATGTGCAGCGACTGTCTCAATCTGACTGGCACAGATGCGACACGCTCCATCATAGAGCAGGGCGTATCGTTCATTCATAGTGTACCTCAATATGGAGCAACAGCGGTGATCACCATCACCAAAACCAGGAAAGAGATAACCAGGACACTAAAGGCATTGATGACACGGCGCTCTCTGTTGCGCATGAAAATCCTCCTTATACGGGTAGTGATTGTACTATGACGATGCTTGACGGCACACGCGAAAGGGAGGGGTTGCACCCTCCCAATTGTAGAGTTGTTGAAGAGATATAGAGATATTCACCACAGAGACACAGAGAACACAGAGAGTATGGATGGCATGATCATCGCCATGATTGGCATTGCCTTCGTTCCCCAAACTCTGTGCTCTCGGTGCCTCTGTGGTGCAATACTCTGTACCTCTTCTCATTGGCGTTTTGAACCCCTTGTTCAAAAAACTCTCTACCTGAAAGGGATTGCACCATCCTTTCGACGCATGCTTCACCTTATCATAGTATACCATGGGCCTTGGGCGCGGCTAGGGAAAAATTCGCCCTTGAGAGATTTTGACGGTAGCATGAGAACGTGTTATGATTCCCCTCAATCACTCTGGTAACATTGCGGTAAGCTACGTTTGTATCATGGAGGGCAGAGGACTGCTCTAGCTAGATCATGACATTGTGACCTTGGAACTGCAACGATAGCGAATAGACTACGGTGTTGAAGCTACCACTCGAACCACCCCCCGCTGGACAGTCTGTTAGATACCAGCAAATCAAGGGGGGATTTCGGGTTTTTATTCTGCTATGCACTGTCGTTATGCTGCTTACTGGCTGCATGGAAGCGCTACAGACTGAAGGCCCGCCTGCCGCAGCCCCACCTGCGGCGGTTGCGCCAACCTTGTCTGCCTTGCCCCAGGCGACAGAGGTTGGCCTTGAGCTTACCCCAACAGTCACGGCCAATTTAGCACCCGATCCGGCCACCGCAGCGCCCACGGTCCCAACCCTAACCCCAGAGCCGCCCACACTCCCAGAGCCGAGCGTAACTTCAGTGCCGACGTTGCGCCCTACGGTTGCATCTGGGAGCTTGCCGCCGTTGATGCTGCCCACGCGCAGCCCCCTCAGCAATGAGGAGCGTTGGCGTCAACAACAGTTGGATCGGCAACCCTTTGAGGCACCAGTCGTCTTCTCGACGGTGAACAGTGAGCTTTGGTGGTTCGATCCGGTACATCAGCAATCGGTCATTCTTGGCCAGATTAATGGTTCGTTCTTGGCTCAAGCTGAATTTACCCTGCGTAGCCAAGGCATACCAGCGCTCGAAGTGCCCTATCAAATTGAGGTGTCTTACGGCCTGACTTCGCTCTCGCCCGCCTTGCTTGAACGCATGCATTTGGCGGGCTATACTGATTGGATTGAGACATATGTATTTGTTACATCCTCAGTGAGTCGGCGCTAATGCCATTGGAGATTGGAGATTGGAGATTGGAGATTGGAGATTGGAGATTGGAGATTGGAGATTGGAGATTGGAGATTGG
>NZ_NQWI01000217.1 GCF_002532535.1 Candidatus Viridilinea mediisalina | reverse complement strand
GCGAGGACGCGAGGACGCGAGGACGCGAGGACGCGAGGACGCGAGGACGCGAGGACGCGAGGACGCGAGGACGCGAGAACGCGAGGGCGCGAGGGCGCGAGGACGCGAGGGCGCGAGGACGCGAGGGCTTCGCCTCACGCATCCTCGCATCCTAGAAAGGGGCAATAATGACGGTTGAGACACGTCAGGCCAAGCTGCATATTCGTTGGCAAACGGAGGATGAGACGTTCCTAAGTCTTGATGCGCTCCAAGGCCATTGGACAGAAGAGCAGTATCTATTGATGACTGACCAGACCAAGCGATTGCTGGAGTATACCGACGGTTATCTTGAGGCGCTACCAATGCCAACCGAAGAACATCAAGATATTTCGCAGTTTCTCTTTCTGGCCTTGCTCGCTTTTGTGCAACGCATTGGTGGCAAAGTCTACTATGCGCCACTGCGGCTGCGTATCCGCGCCAACAAGTTTCGTGAGCCTGATCTACTGTTGCTGTGTGATGCTCATGACCCGCGCCGCCAGCAGCGCTATTGGCTTGGCGCTGATCTTGTGGTTGAGGTGGTTAGCCCTGATGATCCTGAGCGCGATACGAAGGTGAAGCGTAGCGATTATGCACAGGCGGCGATCCCTGAGTATTGGATTGTCAATCCACTCACAGCAACGATTACGGTCTTGGTGCTTGAAGGTGCAGCCTACACTGAGTATGGGTGCTTCGCTCGTGGTGAGTACGCGCAGTCAACGTTGCTTGATGGCTTTGGGGTTTGGGTAGCTGATGTCTTTGATGCAAAGTAGGGTGACGAGGTACAGAGGATTGCACCACAGAGGCACCGAGGACACAGAGTGGTTGAGGGAGGGAATGGCAACGGTGATTGCTGTACCATAACATTCTCTGTGTTCTCTGTGTCTCTGTGGTGCAATCCTCTGCTATCTCACAGCACGACCCCAATGGCGCGATCAATGTCCTCTTCCTGCTCTACCTGGGCTAGGACGGCAGGCGAGGCGGGTTCGTCGAGGGTGAGAACCATCATGGCTTGCTCACGGGGGGCGAGGCGTCCGACATACATGCCGGAGATGTTGACATCGGCGCTGCCAAGGAGGGTGCCGACGCGCCCAATCATGCCGGGGCGGTCGCGGTGGTAGGTGAAGAGCAGCGGCCCTTGGGGGATGAAGTCTACGAAGTAGCCGTCGGCTTGGACAATGTGGGGTTCGCCGCGTAGCACTGCGCCGCTAAAGACATGCTCCCCCTCGCCCGTCTGGACGCGCAGGGTCAACAGACCACCGTAGTTCTCGGCATGAGGGGTAGTGCGTTCGGTAATCCGCATGCCGCGTTCGCGGGCAATGAGGGGCGCATTGACCGGCGTGACGCGCATGGAGCTATTCGCTTCTAGCAAGCCTTCAAGGATGGCCAGTTTGATCGGCTGGGTGTCCATGTCGGCCAACTCACCACAAAACTCAAGGTCGTAGCTCCGCACTGGAATCTCGATCATCTGAGAGACGAGGCGGCCCATCTGGCGGCCCAGGTTGAGGTAGGGCTGCAAAACGCTCCAGGCTTCAGGGGCAACAAAGGGGGCATTGACGGCGTAGCGCGGCGTGGCGCCACTAAGCGCCGAAGCGACTCCTTCGGCCACTTCGCTCCCTGCGGAGATCTGCGCTTCGGCGGTGGAGGCACCGATGTGGGGTACAGTAATGATCTTGGGGTGGTGAATGATTTCAGCTTCGGAGGGCGGTGGCTCACTGCTGAAGACATCGAGGGCGGCACCGCCCAACTGACCCTGCTCGATAGCAGCGATGAGGGCGTCTTCATTGACAATGCCACCACGGCTGGCATTGATCAGGAAGGCTCCGGGCTTCATCTTGGCAATGTGGGCCTCATCAAACAGATTGCGTGTGCCATCAACCAAGGGAATATGGAGCGACACCACATCGCTGCGGCTGAGGAGTTGATCCATGGCCACCAACTCGACCCCAATCTGCTCGGCGCGATCGAGCGAGACCACGGGATCATAGGCCAATACGGTCATCTCCATAGCGCGGGCGCGCACGGCCACTTCAGAGCCGATACGCCCCAAACCGACGAGGCCAAGGGTTTTGCCGCGAACTTCCCAGCCAACGAATTTGCTGCGTTCCCACTTGCCACTCTGGAGCGAGGCGTGGGCTTGGGGAATCGATCGGGCGAGGGCCACGAGTAGGCCAATGGTCAACTCGGCGACCGCGACATTGTTGGAGGCGGGCGCGTTCACCACGATGATGCCGCGAGCGGTGGCGGCAGGCACATCAATGTTATCTACGCCGGTGCCAGCGCGTCCGATCACGCGCAACTTGGTGCCGGCCTCAATCACCTCAGCGGTAACCTTGGTAGCCGAACGCACCACAAGGGCATCATATTCACCAATAGCAGCGAGCAGACCGGCCTTATCGAGGTCGAGGCGAACATCAACACTGCCCGCCTTTTTCAGCACCTCAAGCCCTTCGGCGGCAATCTTTTCCGTGACGAGAATACGATCCATAGGTTTCTCCATTAACAATCGGGAAGGTTACTTTACCAGCTTGCGAGGATGCGTGAGGCGCAGCAGCGAGAGTTTCGCGTCCTCGCGTCCTCGCAGACGGCAAAACAGCCACGAACCATATCTAACCAGCCACACGCTCTTCCAGTTCTTCACAGATAGCGTGCAGAATCAGGCCATGAACTTCTTGAATGCGGGCACTGGCAGCGCTCGGCACCACGAGGGCGTGGTCGGCGAGGGGCAGGGCTTGGCCGCCATCGTTACCCAGCAGGGCAAGGCTGAGCATGCCGCGTGAGCGGGCAACGCGGAGCGCCTCGATGATATTGGGCGAATTGCCAGAGGTACTAAAGACCACCAAGAGATCGCCGGGCCGCCCCAGGGCAGTCAAGGGACGGGCAAAGACTTGGTCATAGCCAAAGTCATTGGCGATACAGGTGAGTGCGCCGCCATCGGCATTGAGGCAGTAGGCAGCCAGGGGGCGGCGGTTGGAGCGGTAGCGCCCAACCAGTTCTTCGGCGAGGTGCATCGCATCAGCGGCACTGCCGCCATTGCCACAGGTAAAGAGGGTATGCCCAGCGAGCAGCGCCTCGCTCACAAGGCCAGCGATGGTATCAACAGCTTCTGACTGAGCAACAAAAGCGGTCAGGACTGCTTGTAGCTCATGAGCTTGAGCGCGAAAGGAGGCCATAGCAATTCCGTGGCGGAGGGGTGGAGGGAAGGATACAGAAACGAGAAAATAGAAAATAGGGGTTAGTGTGAAGAAGCCTTGGGTTGGCAGACGGCAGCGCGGTGGCTTCGACAGGCTGGCTTCGACAAGTTGGCTTCGACAAGTTGGCTTCGACAAGCTGGCTTCGACAAGCTGGCTTCGACAAGCTGGCTTCGACAAGCTGGCTTCGACAAGCTGGCTT
>NZ_NQWI01000216.1 GCF_002532535.1 Candidatus Viridilinea mediisalina | reverse complement strand
CCTCCTACCTCCTACCTCCTACCTCCTACCTCCTACCTCCTACCTCCTACCTCCTACCTCCTACCTCCTACCTCCTATGCTCGGTGTAAGTGTCGCAACTGCTGCGCTCGCGCAGCGCGCTCGGATGGAAGTGTTGGCTGAACAGGCCCGCCGTCGTGCCCGACGGCTGGGTCGTTCGGTGTTGGTGAGTGTGACCACGGAGTTGAAGCCGCGTGATCCGCTGGCGCTCTTTGCGCGTGGTGTGGGGGTGACCCACAACCGGCTCTTTTGGAGTCGTCCGGCTGATGGGTTGGCGGTTGCGGGCTTGGGGGCCGCGTGGAGTTTTGCGGCCAGTGGCCCTGAACGCTTTGCCTTGGCCGCTCAGGCTTGGCGCGAGTTGGTGGCCCACGCTGAGGTTGCGGCTGATCCTACGCTGCCCTTTAGTGGGCCGATGGCGGCGGCGGGTTTTGCTTTTGATCCTGATCGCCCCGCTTTGGGCCATTGGGATGGTTTTGCCGATGGCTTGCTGCTGTTGCCGCGTTTGACCCTAGCGACTGATGGGCAGCGCACGAGTTTGACGGTGAATGGGCTGGTGGGCCCAACCACCTCGTCAATCCAGTTGCACCTTGCTGCGGCACGACGGTTGCGCGATCTCTTGGGGCGCACATGGCGGGCACCGCAGATTGATGCTGGCCTGGAGTTGCGCGATGCCTTGCCCCCTGGGGTGTGGCGGGCTATGGTGGCGGCGGCGGTGGCTGAGTTGCGTGCGGGTAGCCTTGAGAAGGTGGTGCTGGCCCGTGAGGTGCGTGCCCGCAGCCAAAGCCCCTTTGATCCTGCTGCTACGCTCGAGGCGCTGCGGCGCGACTACCCCGATACCTTTGTCTTTGCGCTGGCACGGGGGGGCCGCACCTTCCTCGGTGCCTCGCCTGAGCGCCTGGTGAGCCTGCAAGGACGCACGGTGGCCGCTAGTTCGTTGGCTGGCTCGGCACCGCGTGGCAGCCGTCCGGCTGAAGATGCGGCCTTGGGCCAAGCGTTGCTCGCTAGCCCCAAGGATCGCGTTGAACACGCGGTGGTTACGCGCATGCTGCTCGATGCGCTGCGTGAAGTCTGCGCTGATGTGGTCGCTGCGCCTGAACCAACCTTGATGCGTTTACATAATGTACAGCACCTCTTTACGCCCCTTACGGCCACAGCGGCCAGCGGGACAAGCATCCTCGATCTGGTGGCACGCCTCCATCCCACCCCGGCCCTGGGCGGGCAGCCGCGTGAGGCGGCTTTGGCTTGGATCAGGCAGCATGAGCGGCTCGACCGCGGTTGGTATGGTGCCCCCGTGGGTTGGATTGATGCCCAAGGCCAGGGCGAATTTGCCGTCGCTATCCGTTCAGCCCTGGTTGGGCGCTACGAAGCCAGCCTCTTCGCCGGGGCCGGTATCGTCGCCGCCTCCGACCCCGAGCGCGAAGAGCGCGAAACTGAGATCAAGCTGCGTGCAATCCTGGGCGCTTTGGGGGCAAGAGGTGCAGAGATGTTTACCACAGAGGCACAGAGAACACAGAGAGGTTTGCGGTAGAGCTGAGGGTCATATCGGGTTTTCGGCTATCGGGTTTTCGGCTATATCGGCTTTTCGGCTATCGGCCTTTCGGCTATTACCTATGCATAATCACACTGAAACGCTCACCCACTGGGTCGCTACCTTGGTCCAACAGATCATTGCGGGGGGCATCCACGATTTCGTCGTCTGTCCGGGTTCGCGGAGTACCCCGATTGCCCTTGCGGTGGCGCGCCACCCCGAGGCGCAGGTGCGCGTGCTGCTTGATGAACGCTCGGCGGGCTTTTTTGCCCTTGGTTTGGCCAAGCAATCCGGTAGACCTGCGGCGCTGATCTGTACCTCGGGGACGGCGACAACCAATTTTTTGCCCGCTGTCGCTGAGGCCGATCTGGCCCGCGTGCCACTGCTGCTGCTCACTGCCGACCGTCCGCCTGAGTTGCGCGATAACGGTGCGCCCCAGACGATTAATCAGATGTCTATCTTTGGCCCACGTCCGCGCTGGTTTAGTGATCTGCCCTGCCCCGATGCGAGCCCTGGGTTGCTCAACTACCTCAAGGCGGTTGTTGCGCGCGCCATTGCGGCCTGCATGGCGCCCCCCGCTGGCCCGGTACACCTCAATTTGCCCTTCCGGGAGCCACTGTTGCCCGATCGGGAGCTGTTGCTGCAACTCTTTGAGCGGGGGGCTGCTGCATCCAAGCTTCAGGTCAAGCATAGCCCCCGTCAGGCCCATTCGGCTATTGTGGCGGCGCTCGCAGCGCGGATGGCGAGCGTCGAGCGCGGTTTGATCATCTGTGGCCCCAACTGTCCCCCCGGCTTGGCGGCGGTGGTTGCGCCCCTCGCTGAACGGATCGGCTTCCCCATCCTAGCCGACCCGCTCTCCGGTGTGCGTTGTGGTTCCCCTAGCCTGACGCTGGTCTGTGGGAGCTATGATGCCTTTCTGCGCACTGAAGCCTTTGCCAGCCATGCGCCGGAGTTGGTGCTTCGCTTTGGTGCTATGCCCACCTCCAAGCCGGTGCTGCTCTACCTGCAGCGCCACCCCAGCGCCCACCAGATTGTCGTAGACGAAGGGGCCGGCTGGCGCGAACCGACCAATCTCGCCGCCGAACACCTCGCCGCCGATCCCCTAGAGCTCTGTGTCGCGCTCAATGCCCACTTGGGCAGCCAAGCGCCATTGCAGCGCCCATGGACAAACCTCTGGCGCAACGCAGAGCAGGTGAGCCGCCAGATTCTCCACGAGACCCTTGTCAACCAAACGCACATCAGCGAACCGGGGGTCTTTGCCCGGCTTGCCCCGTTGCTGCCAGAGGGCGCAACGCTCTTTGTGGCCAACTCGATGCCGATACGCGATTGTGACAGCTTCTTTCCGGCCATGGAGCGTTCTGTTGCTATTGCGGGCAACCGTGGCGCCAATGGGATTGACGGGCTCGTTTCGACCGCCTTGGGCATGGCGGCGGCGGGGGCCAAACCACTGCTCATGGTCTTGGGCGATCTCTCGCTCTACCATGACGCGAATGGGCTTTTGGCAGCCACATTGTGCCACTTGGATGCCACGATTGTGCTGATCAACAACGACGGCGGCGGCATCTTCTCCTTCTTGCCCTCAGCAAGCGAAACTGATCAGTTTGAACCACTCTTCGGCACGCCTCACGGCCTCGATTTTGGCCCCTTGGCGCAACTCTACAAGGCCCACTACACC
Organism: Candidatus Viridilinea mediisalina; assembly: GCF_002532535.1. Lineage (GTDB taxonomy): Bacteria > Chloroflexota > Chloroflexia > Chloroflexales > Chloroflexaceae > Viridilinea > Viridilinea mediisalina. The sequence continues at coordinate 248 of NZ_NQWI01000216.1, read as the reverse complement.
CTCGCGCAAGACTGGCCCAGCTTCGAGGCGGCGGTGCGTGCTGGCCTAGAGGGGCGCGGCCTGCACCTGATCGAAGTCCGCACCGAGCGACAGCAGAACGTCGCCGATCACCGCGCCCTCTGGCCGCTATTGGAGATTGTAGATTGCAGATTGTAGATTGCAGATTGTAGATTAAGACATGGTTCATAGTTACTTTACAGTTTGGTCTCCGATGGAGTGCCGACTTTAGTCGGCTGGGGTCGTAGATT
>NZ_NQWI01000327.1 GCF_002532535.1 Candidatus Viridilinea mediisalina | reverse complement strand
CGCAGATTATTGCTTCCTCATCTGCGAAATCTGCGTAATCTGCGGATACTACAATCGCCGCCGACTCCCCTCGGCGCGTCGCCCCGCCTGGGGTTGCAACACTCGTTGCAGCCACCGGGGAGGGTGGCTGCGTGCTGATTCCCACTTGGGAAAGGAGGCTTCGGCTATGGCTACCGCAGAGATGCTGTCATTTGATGAATTGGTGCGCTTGTTTGGTTCGCCCTACCGAACCAACAAGCACGACGCGATCGCCAGAGATCCGCGCTATGCAGCGATCATTCCGGTTGTCCACGCCCACGTCTGCGCCGCCCGGATGGGCATGAGTGTCGAGGCGTACATGGCCTGGAACAATGAACGACCGCACGCGCTTCCCCCGCCTGCACCGGCCCCAACGCGCTCGCCGCTGCCACTGCGCCCCAGCCGCCGCCCGTGGTGGCTGCGCTTCTTCGCACGCTCATGGCGATGGCAAAGTCCTCCTGATCGTCCGCAGATTACGCAGATTACGCAGATTATTGCTTCCTCATCTGCGAAATCTGCGTAATCTGCGGATACTACAATCGCCGCCGACTCC
>NZ_NQWI01000326.1 GCF_002532535.1 Candidatus Viridilinea mediisalina | reverse complement strand
GCAGCCACACCTCAAGCTCAGTCTCTGTTGTGAAATCCAATAGCGCCTCACTCAACGGTGCCAACAGCGAAGGAGACAAGGCGATAACCTGCGCTGCCAATGCCTCACTGAGTCCGCCAAATCTATGCTTCAACTGACGCAGCACCATGTCGCGCTCAGCCTGGACATAGGCAGACGTCTCAGGAGCAGCCACATCCCACCCCTCGCGCTGCCCTTGCAGCCACGCATCAAGATGCGCTTGGGTTGTGAAGCTGAGTAACGCCTCGCTCAGGGCATCCAACTGGGTGGCGTCGAGTGCCGCAATCTCTGCCTCCAATGCCGCGTTGAGCGAACCCAATTTGCGCTCCAATTGGCGCATCACAACTTTGCGTTCGCCCCTGACCTCACCCTCGGCACCGGCCAGCCGTTCGATACTGGTTACAAAAGTGGTCATACCACGCTCCTCCTGTTCAATTTGACGCATTGTAGCACGTACTGGCTCATCAATGCTAGGCGGCAAACGCATGAGTTGATCCAACAGCCGGTACAGGTGGCGCAAATCTTCAGCAGCATAGCCCTGGCGCAAACATGC
>NZ_NQWI01000215.1 GCF_002532535.1 Candidatus Viridilinea mediisalina | reverse complement strand
GCCGACAACCCCCGGATGCCGGCTAAAGCCGGCACTCCAGCATGTGCCCCCCGGTTTTTTAGACAGCTTCTAAGGGAGGTCGCCGACAACCCCCGGATGCCGGCTAAAGCCGGCACTCCAGCATGTGCCCCCCGGTTTTTTAGACAGCTTCTAAGGGAAGAAGGTTCACCATGATCTATTCAGTCCAACTCCGTTGGATGTTTGCGCTCCTCTGCATCCTCAGCTTGGCTGCGTGTGGCCAAGCTCCGCCCAGCGCAGCGCCAACTGCTGCGAGTCTGCCTACGAGTGAAAGTGAAGTGGTTGCACAAGCACCTGATGAGCAAGCCACTGCGCCGCCTGCTGCTATGCAGCATGTTGAGGTACTGCGGCTGCCTGGGGGCGATTTTGGCCTGCCTTCGCCCTTTACCTACAGTCGTGGCCCGGGTTTTGTCCGCATGAGTTTTATCTACGATACCCTGATCTGGAAGGATAGTGAGGGGTTCATTCCTTGGCTGGCGACGGAATGGACTGTGTCTGCCGATGGGACGCGCTGGGAGTTTACCCTGCGCGAGGGTGTGCGTTGGCATGATGGTACGCCTCTGACGGTTGATGATGTCGTGTTTACCTTCGATTACCTTGCCAATCAGCCCTCGGCAGTGCTGCTCGGTGGGACGCTGGAGATCATCAGTAGCGTCGAGCAGCTTGATGAACAGCGTGTGGCGATTGTGCTTGAGCAACCCTATGCGCCCTTCCTGTCCAATATTGCTGGTACCTTGCCAATCATCCCGCGCCATATCTGGGAAGAGATTGATGAACCAGCCCAAGCGGCTACGCTTGAATTGCTGATTGGCAGTGGCCCCTACCAGCTTACCCAGTATGACCAAGCTAGTGGGGCGTACCTGTACGAGGCCAATCAGGACTTCTGGTTGGGTACGCCCTATGTGCAGCGCATTGAGTTGGTGCCGGTTGCCGATGCGCTCTTGAGCCTTCAGCAGGGCGCCATTGATGCGACCGGCATCAGTGTAGATAGTAGTGTCACCGCTGAGGTTCTGGCTCCGTTCCGTGAGCCTCCGTTTGCCATTATGAGTACGGGTGGCGAATGGAACGCGGCGCTGCACTTCAATCTGGCCAAGGGGCCTCCCTACGATGATGTGCGTTTCCGCCAGGCTCTTGCCTACACCATTGACCGTGAAGAGTTGGTGCAACGGGTGCTGTTGGGCAATGGCGAACCCGGCAATCCGGGTGGGGTTGCGCCGAGTAGTAGCTGGTACAACCCTGATGTCGCAGCCTACGCGGTTGATCGGGAGCGGGCCGCCGCGCTCCTTGATGAGGCTGGGTACCAAGATACCAATGGTGACGGAATCCGCACCATGCCCGATGGTCAGCCCCTCGATCTGCAACTCTACTTCGATGGAGCATCAATGGCCCGCACCGCCGAACTGCTGCGGGCGATGCTCCAAGAGGTCGGCATCCCGCTCACCCTGCGCCCGAACGACCGCCCCAGCCAGGATGCCCTGACTGCCGATGGGAACTACGGGATCGCCATTATCGGCTATGGCGGCTTGGGCGGCGATCCGGATCGTCTGCGCCAAACCTTCGCCAGTACCAGTCGCTCGCGCTCCTTCTCGCGTGCCCACGGCTATGCCAATCCAACCTTTGACCAACTGGCCAGCGAGCAGTTCACCACGACCGATGAGGCGCAGCGTAAAGCCCTCGTCTTCACTATGCAGGAGCTTCTTGCCGAGGATGTGCCGGTGCTACCACTCTACCACCCGCTCAACATGCATCTCTACCGGCCTGAAGTCTTTGCTGCTTGGTACTACACCCCAGGTGGCATTGGCAGCGGTGTACCAATCTGGTGGAACAAGCATGCCTTTGTGACCGGCACTCAGACTGGTTTGCCTATGCGGGATGGTTTATAACCACTTGTTTGCGCGGATGCGCGGATGCGCGGATGCGAAGCCAGCGCATCCGCGCCAATTACCCTTGAACATGGCGCATCATCAAGAATGCGAACGCCCATGTTCGGCAATCTACAATCTACAATCTACAATCTGAAATGGCATGAGAAGGAGCATAGACTCATGAGTTACGCATACCGGCGTGAATTGCTCGATCTCCTACGCGGCTACCGTTCGGCCCAAGTGCTGATTGTCTGCACCGAGTTGGGCGTCTTCGAGGCGTTAGCGGCTGGCCCGGCGAACGCGCAAGAACTTGGTGCTCAACTGAAGCAGCGCCCAGAGGTGCTAGAGCGCCTGCTGAACGCGGCAGTGGCGCTGGGCCTGCTGGAGTTGCAGCACGAGAGGCGCTACGCCAATGGGCCGGTTGCAGCGGCCTGCCTGAGTGGCACCGGGCCATTCTTTATTGGCAACCTCGTGCGCCGCGAGGCCAACTTCTACGAGCGTTGGGGCCAACTTGGCCCGACCGTGCGCGGTGAGGTGGCAGCGGGAGGCACGTATGTCACGGATCGCGCCCCCGATCCTACTTGGGTACGCCGCTTTGAGCTTGGGCTCTACGACGTGGCACGCACAAGCGCCCCCCTGGTCGCTGAACTGCTCGCACCGCTCATGCCCAGCAATGTAGCGCCACGGGTGCTTGACATCGGCGGCGGCCATGGTGCCTACAGCATGGCCTTAGCGCAGCGCTACCCCACGCTCACCGCCACCATCTTTGAACTACCGCCTGTCATTCCCGTCGCGCAGGAGCTTGTTGCCGCCTCAGGGCTAACCGAGCGGGTCGCGCTGCAATCCGGCGACTTCAAGCAGGATCATCTGGGTACAGGGTACCACCTTGCCCTGCTCTTCGGCATCCTGACGCACCAGACGACAGACGAGGCGGTGGCGCTGCTCACGAAGGTGCATGCGGCCCTTGAGCCGGGTGGGGCGGTGGTGATCCACAACTTCCTGCTCAACTCCGACCGCGTTGGCCCCCTTGACGCCACCCTCTTTGATCTCCACATGCTGCTCGCAAACAAGACGGGCGCAGCCTACACCAGTGACGAGCTTGCCGCCTGGCTTGAGGCCGCAGGCTTTACCAAGCCCGAAACGCTCATGCTCAACGAGCCAGAGCCGCTACGCCTGCTCGTGGCGCGGAAGAGGTCATAGAGTATTTCACCACAGAGGCACCGAGGGCACAGAGGTTTTGGCGTTGGGGCATGGTTTCAGGCTACTTTATTGTTTGCGCCATGAGGTAGTGCCGACGTTAGGGAAGCAGAAATTTTCAAGTATCCCAGCAGCCTGTCATGCCGAATAGTCCATGAGCGGCCATCGTAGTGCCGACGTTAGTCGGCTTCCCATCGCTTCCAAAGACCTCAGCCGACTAAAGTCGGCACTACCTACGGTCTCTCAGGATGACAAAACAATGGGGCAATGAACAACATCCGCTTCCCTTAGTCGGCTGAGGTCGCAGACACCCCCGGATGCCGACTAATGGTCTTCCAGTAAATAATCCGCTAACCAGACCTCGCAGATCTGGCATATCTATCAGGTCTAGTCCGTGCCGCGACACCGGATTAATTTCTGGAAGACCATAAGTCGGCACTACGACGGTAAAGCTGAAAG
>NZ_NQWI01000214.1 GCF_002532535.1 Candidatus Viridilinea mediisalina | reverse complement strand
GGAGGCGAGGACGCGAGGACGCGAGGACGCGAGGACGCGAGGACGCGAGGACGCGAGGACGCGAGGACGCGAGGACGTGAGGAGGTGAGGAGGCGAGGACGCGAGGACGCGAGGAGGCGAGGACGTGAGGACGCAAGGTTCTGACGTAACTCCTTTCCTGCTTGCTGCCATAGCTGAGGCGACGAATGGGGAGAGTGTGGCAACGAATGTCGCATTGTTACGCCAAAATGCCGCTATTGCCGGTGCGGTCGCGGTCGCTGCGGCTAACCAGCCTTGGTGAAAAATTGACATATAATTCCTCAAGATTTGCACCGCAAAGTACTTGACAAGTTGCATTTCGACAACTATACTCAACTTCGCAGTCAATAAATTCTTGACGATTGCATGCACCTCTCATCCCCCCCGCCCCACTTAACCCCGCACTGTTGAGTGTAAGTGAAGATCATTTTCTGAGGGCATTGCTCCTTCTCCTTGGGGAGGAGCTGTCTTCTGTACCCTTTTATCCAAGGCTAGGAGCTAAACGATGCTCAAGCGAACGTCGCCCGTTTGGGAACTGACCGAACCGCAGACCCTGGAGCAGGACGCAGAGCTGGAGCCCCTGGCTGAATGTGATGAGCCAGAACATGGTGTTGAGCATAGACGTTCGGGTGAACCAAGCCTCGATGCGGTTCAGCACTACCTTCAAGAGATTGGTCGCGTCTCGTTGCTGACTGCGGGCGAGGAGGTTGAACTGGCTGAACGGATTGAGCGTGGTAATGCGGCTGAGGATCGTTTAACCGAGACATATGAACTGACGTGGGCCTTGCGCCTTGCGCTGGTGCAGGATGTGCAGCTTGGCCACGATGCGCGACGCCATCTGATCCAGGCCAACTTGCGCCTTGTGGTGAGTATCGCAAAGAAATATGTGGGCCGGGGTCTTTCGCTGCTTGATCTCATCCAAGAGGGCAATATTGGCCTGATGCGTGCCGTCGAGAAGTTTGACCATCGCAAGGGCAATCGTTTTAGCACCTATGCCACTTGGTGGATCCGCCAAGCCGTTACCCGTGCGATTGCCGAACAGGGGCGCACCATTCGCTTGCCTGTGCATATGAGTGAATCGGTAAGCCAAGTGAAGCGCACGACCGAACGGCTGGCCCAATCCCTTGAGCGGCAGCCCACCCCTGAAGAGATCGCTCTAGCCCTGGGGCAGCCGGTCGAGCGCATCCGCCGCATCCTTGAAGCCGCCCGCCGCCCGGTCTCGCTCGAGACGCCCGTCGGCGATGAGGGCGAACATACCCTTGGCGATTTTCTTACCGATGAGGAGCTACCCTCACCCTCCGATAGCGCCTCGTCCAAATTGTTGCGCCGCGACCTCTCGGTTGCACTGGATCACCTCAATGAGCGCGAACGCCGCATTATCGATCTGCGCTACGGCCTGCTTGATGGCCGCCGCCGTACCCTTGAAGAGGTAGGACGTACCTTGGGTATGACCCGCGAGCGTGCCCGTCAGATCGAGGCCGAAGCTCTGCGCCGCCTGCGCAGCCCTGATATTGGCCAGCATCTGCGCGATTACCTAGAGTAATACCGATGGTTTCAAACGCACTTTCAGCGTTACTGTCGTAGTGCCGACTTTAGTCGGCCTCCGGGGGTTGTTGGCGATCTCAGCCAACTAAGGGAAGCGGATGTTGTTGATTGCCCCGTTGCGTTGCCACCCTGAGCGAAGGTTCGTAGGAACGTTCCTGTTTACGCCGTCGTAGTGCCGACTTTAGTCGGCTTCCCATCGCTGCCAAAGACCTCAGCCGACTAAAGTCGGCACTACGATAGTCGTAAACCATGAACTATTCAGTATGACAGGCTGCTGGGATGCTTAACAATTTCTGCTTCCCTAAAGTCGACACTACACTGCATTACCGTTGAACAAATATGCCACTCCTCACCGCCATTGTTGGGCCGACCGCAGTGGGCAAGACTGCCCTAGCAATTAAGTTGGCCCAACAACTGGGCGGTGAAATCGTTTCTGCCGATTCGCGCCAGATCTATCGCCACATGGATATTGGCACTGCCAAGCCTACGGCGGAGGAACAGGCTGCCGCACGCCACCATCTGCTTGATCTGCGTGACCCCGATGAGGAGTTTTCGTTAGCTACCTTCCAAACGTTGGCCACTGCTGCGCTTGAGGACATCCTCGCGCGCGGGCGCATGCCGCTGTTGGTGGGCGGAACTGGCCAATACCTCGCGGCCATGCTAGAGGGCTGGCAGATTCCTCGGGTGGCCCCCCAGCCTGCTTTGCGTGCCGCCTTGGAGCAGGAGGCGGCTACGCTGGGCGTGGCAACCCTCCATGCTCGCTTGGCTGAACATGATCCAACTGCTGCTGCCCAGATTGGCCCCCACAACCTGCGGCGTATCGTGCGCGCCCTAGAGGTCTACCTGATTACCGGAGAGCCCATCTCGGCCCAGCAGACCCGCCGCCCGCCCCCGTATCGCATCCGTACTATTTGGCTCACGCGCCCCCGTGAGGAGCTCTATGCCCGCGCCGATGCCCGCGTAGACGCGATGCTCGCCGCAGGGCTCGTTGCAGAGGTTGCCAACCTAGTTGCACAGGGCTACCATTGGCATCTGCCCGCCATGTCCAGCTTGGGCTACATCCAGTTCCGCCCCTACCTCGAAGGCACAAGCAGCCTTGCAGCCTGCCGCGAACGCCTGATCTTCGATACCCATCGTTTCATCCGCCGCCAAATTGCTTGGTTTCGGCGCTTACCCCATGTTGAGGTCTGGACACCATAGGGGAACAGGGGAATAGAGGAACAGGGGAACAGAGGAACAGAGGAACAGGGGAATAGAGGAACAGCAGAACAGGGGAACAGGGGAACAGGGGAACAGCAGAACAGGGGAACAGGGGAACAGCAGAACAGGGGAACAGGGGAACAGAGGAACAGGGGAACAGAGGGACAGACTTAGGGAAGCAGAAATTGTTACGTATCCCAGCAGCTTGTCATGCTGAATAGTACATGGTTCATAGGCATCGTAGTGCCGACGTTAGTCGGCTGAGGTCTTTGGCAGCGATGGGAAGCCGACAGGCATCGTAGTGCCGACGTTAGTCGGCTGAGGTCTTTGGCAGCGATGGGAAGCCGACAGGCATCGTAGTGCCGACGTTAGTCGGCTGAGGTCTTTGGCAGCGATGGGAAGCCGACTAACGTCGGCACTACCTACGGCGCAAACAGGAATGTTCCTACGAACCTTCTCCCAGGGCGGCAACGCAACGGGGCAATCAACAACATTCGCCTCCCTTACCATTCGCTTGTTGTGCATCGCCACAAAAGAACGCAGAGAAACGCAGCAACTGCTTCCCATACTCAATGAGCCTGCGCATGCTACAATGTACCAGATTGAGCAGGAGGCGCTCGGCACTATTTTCTATTTTCTCACGTTCTACCTCCTAGAGGCGTGCGGCACTATTTGTTAGCGCGAAAAAGCCTTGGGCTCGTAGGGATGCGTCGCGTTGGCTGAGCCTGTCGAAGCCACCGCGACGTTGGCTTCGACAGGCTCAGCCAACGTCACGGCCCAGAGCTTTTTCGCGCTAAC
>NZ_NQWI01000325.1 GCF_002532535.1 Candidatus Viridilinea mediisalina | reverse complement strand
AGAACCTCACTAAATCCTGTTTATTCTTCAAAATGTCCAATTTTCCGTTCGAAAAACAGTCTTAGGATAAAGATTTCTGATTTCAGCCAACTTTAAACCGTGATTTCACGAATATTTTTGAAGTTTTCGTCTGCAAGCGATATTTAAGTTATGAATCTCTTAAATCTTCAATTTTTCAGAGTTTTCAACCACTTGTCGTTAAATACGCTTTGATTTCAGGGTAAATTCTTTAAAATTTCACTTAAACAACAGAAATTCAGTCCTAAAATATTTTTTTCAGTCGGTTGATTAAATTTCGGTGCAAAATATCATTTTTCAGAGATAATCACTTGATTTTCGGTACTCAAAGTCATCATTTTTCATTAAAAACCGCAATTTTTGAAGTCAGAAAAATGGGGGAAACATCAAATATTTCGAGTAAAAATTCAAAAATCTTCGATTTTTATCGGCTGAAAACTTTCTGCCGCCGGAAATTCTGTATTTTTTAAAAGTGATTTTTCAAGAAATGTCTGTTTAAATATTGAAAATCAGTCATCAATAAATTTTCTCTTCAATATCGGATTCCGAAAAAATCAATG
>NZ_NQWI01000032.1 GCF_002532535.1 Candidatus Viridilinea mediisalina | reverse complement strand
GCCTCCTTCACGACCGGGTCGCCAAAGCTTTTACAGTATGTTGGACTGGGATAGCGGATTAATTTCTGGAAGACCATTAGTCGGCTAAAGCCGGCACTCCAACGTGTGCCCCCCGGCTTTTCAGACAGCTTCTTAGCGGTGAACCTGCCCCATCCCCTTCTGTAAGCCCCTTCTGTCTAGTTACTCAAGACTACGGAAGGAGGTTGCTATGGCCCCATACAATCCACCCAAAGCTCGCCCGTCGCTCATTGGGTTCCTCATCAAAGTGATGCTGCTCTTGAGCTTTGGGGCGGCCTGCTTGTTCTTGGCGGTACACCATCATGGTGCTTGGCTCATCATCGTGTCCCTTGTTGTCCTCAATGGCGTTTGGATGGCGCAGGGCTATGCGGAAGAGGTTCGCTGTTAGCTAGAGCGTTTTGTTAGTGCGAAGAAGTCCTTGTAAAGATTCGCCCTCTGGGCCTTCGCAAAGCCCTCTGTGTCCCGCTTTTGTCCCGCTGTTTGTCCCGCTCAGCGGGACACAGAGAGCGAAACTATATGGTGTAATACGACAAACCAGAAAGTGTGCATGCGCCCTTGCTTCTCACGTCGCTGCCGCGCAGCACCAGTACTTGATTAGGCTCTGCCTTCATTTGCAGGAGTACTCCAATGCGGCGACGAATCCCTCAGCAGGTGGTTATTCACGTTATTGCGCTGCTGGCGCTCTTTGTTGGGCTTATTCCTCCCACCACACCCTCGTCGGTTGGTGCTGCGCCTGCTCAGGTTCGCGCCAATAGAATTGTGCCAACCCCCACGCTGCCTAGCCCGCAGCTTGCGGTGGCTCAGGCTGTGAGTACTCCTAACTACTGCGGCAGCACAACAGCGTGCAGATGCAGGCGTTACGGTCTATATTCCGTTGGTTGTTGTCCCGGAGGCACAGCGATCAGTACACGCCCTGCCTACACCTAGTCCCCAGGATGCAGTAGCCAGCCCGACGGCAGGGGTGGGTGCGCCCACGGCCAGCCCGACGGCAGGGGTGGGTGCGCCCACGGCCAGCCCGACGGCAGGGGTGGGTGCGCCCACGGCCAGCCCGACGGCAGGGGTGGGTGCACCCACGGCCAGCCCGACGGCAGGGGCGGGGGCACCCACGGCCAGCCCGACGGCAGGGGCAGGGGTGCCCACGGCCAGCCCGACGGATCCAGGTGGCGAGGCGGAAGCGACCACTGACCAACTGCTTGTTACGGCGGAGCAGGGCGGTACCTTGCGCTCGGCGGATGGTACGCTGGAGCTTACGGTGCCTGATGGGGCGGTTGCTGGCCCGACGACGCTACGCTACCGCAGGGTCGAAGGGATGGCACCGTTGCCCGGCTTCATGCGTGTGGGTGAGGCGTTTGAACTGGTGGCTACCGATGCCCAGGGCCAAGCGGTGCGCCGCTTCGCCCAGCCGCTGACGCTGCGCGTGAGTTACCCCGCGCCACAGCAGGGCGAATATGTGCAACTGGGGCTCTACTTCAGTGATGCTGAACATTCCACATGGACGCCCCTTGCCACCACGGTTGACAGCCAGGCGCAGGTGGTGACGGCGCAGGTGGATCACTTTACCGCCTTTATGACCATGGCTGCTGCGCCTGATTGTGATACTCCTGTTGATCCCGCGCTGCTGGCAACCTATCAGGCGGCACAGGCTACTGGGCGGACGTTGGGCTGCCCGGTGGCTGAAGCCTACACCTGGGGCGGCCTGCTTAGTCAGAATTTCCAGCATGGGGCGCGCATTGTTGGTAGTTTCTACCTTGGCCCCAACTACAAGAACGCCTACGAAGCGGCGGGGGGCCGCAGGGTTGGCTTGGGTTGCCACTACAGAGCTCCTTTGTTGAAGACCCCGCCCCCGATACCTATTACGATCACGCTCGTAACTTTACGACGCGGCCTATCCAACTCTTTCAGCATGGCTTTATTGGCTTCGATAAGCGCGCGAACCGCTGGACTGCCGCCTACCACTTTCCCCTCGTCTGCCAGGTAAGCGGCTGGGTGACTGAGCGTATTGTCGAATCCGCCGCAGGATGCCGATCCCGATGAGGAGGCGAGGCGCTTCTCGACGCTGCGTGTGCGCGTGGGTGGCATTGCTGCGCCCGGTGCGCCTACTGGGGTGCGCTCGTTTGCTGCGGCTACGCTCGATCTCAATGTTGCTGGTAGCTCCCAACAGCGGGCAATGGAGCGTGATGGCGACTCCTTTGTCTTCTCCTATGAAATGGAGCAGCCGCTTAGTGCCGAGCGGCCTGAGTTTACCTTTTCGGTCGCGGCCACCCGCAGCGACGATGGCTTTATGGGTTTTGCCCCCTTCGATCTCCGCACAGCCCGCCAGCCCTTCCAGGTCAATCTCAATACCTCGGTGAGTACCGCTTGCACCGATGGTGCCAGTTGGGGTGGTGGCTATAATCCGCCGCGTGATACGACGCCGCCGGTGATTGCTGAGCCGTTGATTACCACCAATGGCTTCGGGAACTTGGCGCTGCTTACGACAATTACCGATGATACGGCGGTGGCTGAAGCAACCCTTTTCATCAACGACCGGCCCTTCCCACTTAGCCATATTCTTGGTGATCGTTACGGCATCCTGATCCCCCGCCTAGCACCTGGCCGCTATCAGCTCTACATTACCGCGAGTGACCCGGCGGGGAATGTGGGGCGCTGGCCCGCTCGTGGCGAATTTCAGTTCATCATGGTCTATAGCGGTGTCTTTGGCTATGTGCCTTGGGTGGGCTATAGCGAAGACCCAGTCAGTACGCTGATTGGCAATTTTGTCTATGACTATAGCGATCTGAAGTTGCAAGAGACTGGCCCCGATCTTGAGATCTCGCGCTTCTACAATTCTCAGAATCAGCTTGTGGGGCGCTTTGGCATGGGCTGGAGTACGTTGCTCGATATGCAGCTTACTGTCTTCGATAATGAGTTGATGCCCGGCGCGCTGCTGCGCTATGCCGATGGCCGCACGGCGCTCTTTCCCGCTGAGGGTGATGCTTTTGGCCAAGCGCCCTATAGCTTCGATACACTTACCCGTGAGGGTAGCGGTTTTCTGCTCACCACCACCGACCAGACGCGCTACCATTTTGCGGCTGATGGGCGCTTGATGCAGGTTGAGGATCTCAGCGGTAATGCACTTGTCTTGAGCTACAGTGGCGACCATGCGAGCCAGATCACTAGCGCCAGCGGGCGTGTTGTGAATTTGACGAGCGACGGCGAGGGGCGTATTACGCGCCTTGATGGGCCAGATGGCGTGAGTATCACCTATAGCTATGATGCCGATGGGCGCTTGCTTGAGGTGCAGGATGCTCAGGGCGGTACGGTGAGCTATGAGTACGATCCTGAGCATGGTCTGACCAAGCTCACAACGCCTGATGGTGTTGATTTTGTCCAAGAGCAGCACTACGACGAGCAGGGCCGCGTACTCTATCAGCGCGTGGGTGAGAATTTCATCAATGAATTTAGCTATGATGATGATCAGCAGACCACCACGGTGCTTGATACCTACGGCAATGCGATCACCCACCGCTATGATGAGGATGGGCGCCTCGTTGAGCAGATTGATGCGCTCGGCCAAAGTGAACACTTTACCTACAATGACGACAACCAGCTCACGAGCCATACCGACCGCAATGGTCATACGACGACCTATGAGTATGCGGATGGCAATCGGGTCAGGAAGGTTGATGCACTGGGCCATGCGTGGACATGGAGCTACGACGCGCAGCGCAATGTGACGAGTGAGACTAATCCGTTGGGCCGCACGACGCGCTATGAGTATGATGCCGAGGGGCGACGTAGCGCGACGATTGATGCGCTGGGCAATCGCGTAACCATGCGCTACAACGCGCAGGGCCAGTTGCTTGAGGTGATTGGGCCGCGTGGCGATGTGACGCGCTACACCTATGATGCCAATGGCAACCTGAGCGCGCAGACCGATGCGCTGGGCCATACGACAACCTATGAATATGATGCCTTTGGCCGCAAGATCCGTGAGACTGACGCGCTTGGTGGTGTGAAACAGTGGGAGTATGACGCCAATGGCAATCTGCTGCGCGAGATTGATCAGCTTGGTCACGCCCGCAGCTACACCTACAATGCCGATAATGGCCGCACATCAGTCACCGATGCGCTCGGGCATACAACTAGCTACACCTACAACGCCCTGGGCCACCTTGTCACTACCACGACGCCCGATGGTGGCGTGCGTTCGATTAGCTACAACGGTTTGGGCCACAAGATCGCTGAAGTTGACCCCTTGGGCTATCAGCGTACCTGGGAGCTGGATGCGCTCTACCGCATTGTTGCGGCGACCGATCCCACTGGCGCGGTGACGCGCTACGTCTATGATGCGAATGGCAACCAGGTGGCAATTACCGATGCGCGCGGCTTCACGACGCAGATTGAATATGATGCGCTCAACCGCGAGGTGCGCCGCATTGATGCGCTTGGCGGCGTGACCGAACATAGCTACGATGCAGCCGGCAATCGGGTACAGATGATCGCGCCCAATGGCGCAACGACAAGCTACATCTATGATGATCTGAACCGGATTGTGCAGGTGGTTGATGCCCTCGGTCATACCAGCATGACCACGTATGATGCGGCGGGCCAGCGCAGCAGTGAGACCAATGCGCTCGGCTACACCACCCGCTGGGAGTATGATCTACTCGGGCGCGTGGTGGCCACGACCGATGCTCTTGGCTTCGTAACGCGCACCGAGTATGACGCCTTGGGCCGCGTGGTGGCCACGACCGATGCGCGCGGCGCGATCACGCGCAGCAGCTACGATGCGGCGGGGCGCCTGATCGAGCGCGTGGATGCATTGGGCAACCGCTCCGGCATGGCCTATGACGCCCTCGGCAACACCATCGTCGTCACCGATGCACTCGGTTTCGCCACCACCACCACCTACGACGCGATGCGCCGCCCGCTCACGGTAACCGATGCGCTAGGCGGGGTTACCAGCACCAGCTACGACCTCGCGGGTCGCCGCGTTGTCGTCACCGACGCGAACGGCAATAGCACCACCACCGCCTACGACGCCCTTGGGCGCACGCTGCTCGTCACCGACGCACTCGGCTTTGTGGTCGCTTCACGCTACGATGCCAACGGCAACCTGATCGAAACGACCGATCAGCTTGGCGCGACGACGCGCTCCGAGTTTGATGCGCTCAACCGCGTGGTGCGCCAGATCAACGCCCTGGGCTTTGTAACCGAATTCACCTACGATGCGCTGGGCAACCTGATTGCCAGCACCGACGCCAACGGCGCGGTGACCACCAACAGTTACGATCTGCTCGGACGCTTGCTCACCACCACCAACGCACTCAGCTACACGACGCAACACAGCTATGATGAGATCGGACGGCGCATCAGCACAACTGACGCGAATGGTGGCGTGATCAGCAAAGAGTATGATGCGCTCGGGCGCGTGATCCGCATGATCGATGCCGAAGGCTTTGCACGCAGTTCGCGCTACGACGAGATGGGCAACCTGATCGCCACAACCGACGCCAACGGCAACACGACTACCATGCGCTACGATCTGCTCGGACGCATGATCGAAGAGCGCGACGCCATCGGTTTAGTGCAGGGCATCAGCTACGACGCCGTGGGCAATCGCATTGCCCTCGTTGACGGCAACAGCCACACCACCCTCTTCGCCTACGATGCACTAGGCCGCCAGGTGAGCGTCACCGACGCAGAGGGCCACACCACCACCTTTGTCTACGACGCCGTGGGCAACCTAGTAGCCACCACCGATGCCAATGGTCACACGACAACCCATAGTTACGACGAGCGCAACCAGCGCACCAGCAGCACCGACGCCCGTGGCAACAGCGTGCGCTTCAGCTACGACGCGGTAGGCCGCCCGCTGATGAGCATTGATGCACTCGGCGTCATCACCCGCAACGAGTATGATGCCATCGGCCAACTGGTTGCCGTAATTCTCAACTACAACCCCAGTTCACTGCCCAACAACCAGACCAACGTCACCACGCGCTACAGCTACGATGCCGTGGGCAACCGCACCAGCATCACCGATCCCAAGGGGGCCGTAGTCAGCTTCACGCCCGACGCACTAGGCCAACTGGTGAGCGAAACCGATCCGCTGGGCCAGATCACGCTCTACACCTTTGACGCAGTAGGCAACCAGATCGAACGGCGCGAGCCGAACGGCAACCGCGTCGCGACCAGCTTCGACCGGAATCGCCGTCCGGTGCGCGCCACCTACAGCGACGGCAGCAGCGTGGCGCGCTACTACGACGGCAACGGCAACCTCATCCAACTACGCGACAGCAGCGGCGTCACCGACTTCAGCTACGACGCCCGCAACCGCAAGACGAGCGAAACGAGCGGCTACGGCACCGTCGCCTTCCACTACGACGCCGCCAACAACGAAGTAGCGCTCACCTACCCCGATGGGCGCATCCTGCAAAAGAGCTACTACCGCAACAACTGGCTCCACGAAGTCACCACCCCGGCGGGCAGCGTCGCCAGCTACCACTACAACGGCATCGGCCAAGTCGTGCGCCTCGAAGGGGGCGACAAAGACACCCTCACCACCCAGAGCTACGACGCGGCCAACAACCTTCTGAGCGTCGAGAAGCGCAAAATCGGCCCGAACGGGCGGCTACTCATCGGCATCAGCTACAGCTACGACGCCGCCAACCAGCGCACTGAAGCCACCTTCGACTACCGTGACGGCCAGCCGCGCACCGTCACCGAACACTACACCCAAGACCGGCTCTACCGCCTGATCGAAATGCGCGACAGCGTTGGCGTCATAGTGAGCTACAGCTACGACGCAGCGGGCAACCGCACCAGTTGGGCCGGCAACGACGATCCGCGCACCAACAAACCCTTCGACGCCTTCGACCTGCGCTACCACTACGACGCTGCGGACCAACTCATACGCATGGAGGACAACCTTGCGCGTCACAGCGTCCACTACCGCTACGACGCCAACGGCAACCGCATCGAGCGCGAAGCTCCCCGCGAAGCCATGCGCTACACCTACGACAGCGAAAACCGCCTCATCGCCGCCCAAGCATACAAAATCACCGGCAGCAACCGCTGGAACCCCGGCGAGATCACCACCATGGCCTACGACGGCATCGGGCGGCGCGTCGCCAAAAGCGTAGACAACAAAGTCGGCGGAGGCGGCAGCAAGACACGCACCTACGCCTACGCGGGCCTCGACCCAATCAGCTACCACGAGACCTGGAACGGGCAACACACCAACCTCTACCGCACCCAGAGCGGCCACATCCTCGCCCAGACGCGCTACACCGGCAGCGAACGGGGGCAACAACTCTGGCTCACCCAAGACGGCCTCGGCAGCACCGTCGCCCTCGCCCACGACAACGGCCAGACCGCCAAGAACTACCGTTACGACCCCTACGGCGTCGCTGACGAGCGCGAATTCGACTCCACCACCCACGTTGACTTCCTCTTCACCGGCCAGGAACACGACCCCAGCACCGGCCTCCACCACTTCCACGCCCGCGACTACGACCCCGTCACCGCCACCTGGCTCACCCGCGACCCCTACCGCGGCACCCCCAACGACCCGCAGAGCCTCCACCGCTACGGCTACGTCAAAGGCAACCCCGTGAACCTGTGGGATGTCTATGGGTATTTTAGTTTTGATACAATCGAGTATATTAAGAATCTTATGAATGCTCGCAATACAGACAATAGAGGGACATATTCATGCAATAAGAAGGAACAAGATTTGATTCAGCATAATGATGAATCAACTTCTTGTAGTATATCTGAAGATGAAGTAAGACAAATGATACGAGATGCTCGTTCATTTGGTGCAAATCTTGCAGCAGATAATCTTCAATATTGGTTAGATGGAAAGGGCGGTACCAGAAAAATTTCTGCTGATCATTTCAAGAACAGACGTTTTATCTTAGATCATCTAAGAAATACTGCAAGAAATAGATTTATAGCAGGATCAAAAACACGTATGGGCGATGAATTGCAGATCAATTCTAAAGTTTCTATGCTTTGGGAAGATTCAGTGCAGGCCAACCCTTTATTTGATGCTGATGTATTTTTCGGATTAGGAGGTTGGAGGGTCACTGATTATTGGGCAACCCGATCATTTAGAATTAGGTAAAGAGACACTTAGGGAAGCGAATGCTGTTGATTGCCCCGTTGCTTTGTCACCCTGAGATGCCGTTGGAGTTCCGACGTTAGTCGGATTCCCATCGCTGCCCAAGACCTCAGCCGACTAACGTCGGCACTCCAACGTGTGCCCGCCCATGGACTATTCAGCATAACAGGCTGCTGGAATACTTGAAAATTTCTGCTTCCCTAACAGAATTTTTTGTTAGCGCGTCGCGTTGGCTGAGCCTGTCGAAGCCACCGCGCCGTTCGCTCATCACGGTGGCTGAGCCTGTCGAAGCCACCGCGCCGTTCGCTCATCACGGTGGCTGAGCCTGTCGAAGCCACCGCGCCGTTCGCTCATCACGGTGGCTGAGCCTGTCGAAGCCACGCGGTGCGGCGGCGCGGTGGCTGAGCTTGTCGAAGCCACCGCGAGGTCGTCTGCCAACCCAAGGCTTCTTCGCGCTAACAGATTTTTTTGCTCTACCGCGTTCTCACGCGGTTCATTGAGACAAGGCCGCACCGCTTGGTATGTACGGGGTTTTTGACGCGCTCCAATGAACCAAGAGCAGCACACCTGACCTGCCAGGTGGGGCGCGTGCAGTCACCATGAGGACATAACGAGCCCACCGCGCCGCACCTGGCAGGTCTGAGAGGCCAACGGCCCATGAGACCTGCCAGGTGTGCGCCGTTGGGGCTTGGGGGCGACGCTAGGTGGCTGCACGGCACCCACCTAGCAGGTCGTTTGTTCGCGTTGCATGAGAACATCCTTGACACCATGGCGGCACAAACAGCGTGCAGGTGCCGCGTTGTAACCGCAGTGCGTAGCCTGCATCAAAGTAGTATAGGTGCGTCAGGGGGGGCATGGGCGCACAGAAAACCTGCTCGTTGCCACAAAAGAACGCAAAGGAGAGTATACTAATGCCACCTGATGAGCCACAGGCATCCACAGCACAACCGTCAACTGCAACTCCAGGCCCACGGGCAATACCTGTGCGCCGGCGCATCCCTTGTTGTGTGCGGCGCGCTCAACAGCCCCTTGCCAACACCGAGGCCCACCTGCGGGCGGCGGCGGTCTGGGCGGCGTTGTTGCATCGGCCAGAGCCAGAGTAATACCATTGGAGATTGTAGATTGCAGATTGTAGATTGCAGATTGTAGATTGCAGATTGTAGATTGCGCTAGTGCCTCTTTTCCGCCTTCCGCCTTCCGCCTTCCGCCTTCCGCCTTCCGCCTTCCGCCTTCCGCCTTCTGCCTTCTATACTATGATCAACTACGTTCACCATGCCGGACATACGCTCACTTGGGAGGAGCATAGTACTGGTACGCGGAGTATTATTTTCATTCATGGCTATTCGGCCAATCGGGCGATCTGGTCGCATGAGTTGGCCTATTTGAGCCATTTGGGCCGTTGTGTGACCCTCGATCTGCCGGGGCACTATCCGGCGGTGATGCCGCCCACGTGCCGCGCCTTGAGCCAGGCGGAGGTGCTTGATCTGGAGTTGCGGGCGCTTGAGGCGATTGTAGGCGATCAGCCGTGTACGCTGATTGGCCACTCGACCGGCGGCTTGGTTGCGTTGGCTGCCGCCGCACGCCTGCCTACC
This sequence comes from Candidatus Viridilinea mediisalina, assembly GCF_002532535.1. Taxonomy (GTDB): domain Bacteria; phylum Chloroflexota; class Chloroflexia; order Chloroflexales; family Chloroflexaceae; genus Viridilinea; species Viridilinea mediisalina. The sequence goes on along the minus strand of NZ_NQWI01000032.1, from coordinate 37,779 downwards.
CAAGTGGAACGGGTTGTCGCTTTGGCACCCGTCGTCTGGGGGCCGCTCACTGGGGCGCTTGGGTTCTACCAGCGCCTCTTACCGCTACCAGGGGGCTACATGCTCTACTGGCTGCACTATCGGCTGACGCAACTCTCGTTACGCTTCATTCAATATGGCATTGCATCGGCCTACAGTGGCAATATGCGTGCCTACATGGAGAATCCGGTAGCCGCAGCAGCAGTGCGGCGTTGGCACCCTATCTATGCCCACTCTCAGCTTCGTAACCTTGCCACGCTGCTGCTGACCCTCCGCACATGCGATATTCGCGCCGAAATTGGCCAGATCGCCTGTCCCGTCCTCATTATTGCTGGCGAGCGCGACCCGGTCGTGCCTAGCCTCCAAGCCCACTGGCTGGCCCAGCATCTCCCCAAGGCGCACCTCCACATCCTGCCTGGCATTGGTCACCTGCCCCAATGGGAGGCTGCCGCTACTGTTGAGGGGTTGCTGCGGGGCTATGTGGGGGATTGTAGATTGTAGATTGTAGATTGTAGATTGTAGATTGTTCGCCGTCAATATCAAGAACACTCAAGCCCATTGGGACGCCATGTTCGGCAATCTGAAATCTGAAATCTGAAATCTGAAATCTGAAATCTGAAATCTGAAATGGCATAAGCCCTGGCTGTGAGGACAATACGCCTGCACAACCAGGGCTCGTTTGTACGAAGACAACTCACGCAAGCCTACTTGGGCTTCTGTTCAGTCGCAATATCATCGAGGCGGCGCGAGACATTCTGAAGGCCAGAGGTAGCCGCGTTGATGATACTCACATAGAGCTTTCCGGTAGCATTGGCAAGATCGCCTGTTGCCCGCACGAACTCGTTGTTGCTCGGAGCCAGGGGCTGGCCATCGAGTGCCGAGGTGGCCCGGTTGACCGCGTTGCTCAGGGTGCTAACGACCGCATTGGCAACGCTGAAGGGCAGTGTGAAGGCTGCAACCCAAAGGCGGATCAAACCTTCACCCGACTTGGCGATGGACTCTGGCGTTAACCCAGTAGGCGTACTCTCCGGGGGCTGTGGGGTGGCCATGGCCTTGGTTCTCCTTACTATACTATGGTGACGACAGTCGTCGCCCCTATTATACAAGGGGTATGTACAAATGAGAACAGGCTTGAGGACTAACGCTGTCGTATTGGTGGTTTCGCCAGTAACTAATACCAATACCCTTGAACATGCCGCATTATCAAGAACGCAAAAGCCCATTGGGACGCCATTGTTCGACAATCTGCAATCTGCAATCTACAATCTACAATCTGCAATCTGCAATCTGCAATCTACAATCGTAAATGGTATAACTAGCGCATCAAGGCATCCAAGAGTACCTGGAGAACGTGCGGGGGGGCATGGAGGTTGATGCGGTAGATCTGGGCGGTGTGCGCGAGGCGTTGTAGCCGTTCCTCGCCGCTACGCTGGCCGCTGAGGCTGTCGAGGAGCGCATCGGCTACTCCGCCGCTCCCTTCGACAACGAGCATGCGCCCTCCTTGGGCGGCACAATACTCTAGCTCGCGCAGTGTGTTGGGGCCACCGCCGACAACAATGGTGAGCGAGTGGGCCGGGGGGCCATAGGCGGCGGCAAGTGCGTACATTGCGTACACCTCGGCCCCCCAGTGCTGACCTTCGGTGAGCAGCATGTGGGTGTGATTTGGTTCGAGCGCCACGCCTTCGGGGGGTGGTTGTACCAGTTGCGCCACCGCGACCCCAATGCATGCCATTGGGCGTCCGTAGCGGGCAAAGCCCTGCCCTAGCACTGCGAAGATGCCCGCGTTGGTGCCTCCAGTAATGACCACTGCGCCGCGCCGTGCCGCCCAAGCCGCTAATCCCTCTTGCAACAAGGGCCGCACCCGCTGATACAAGGGCTGTAAATTTCCATTGGTTGAACCATTCAAGATCACGAGTGGCCGCCCAGAGGGAATGTAGAGTTGCTGAATCGGCTGTGCGCTTGAGAGCATGCGGGGCGGGCGCTGAACCTGGTTTGGCATGAGCATCTGCGTCCTTACCTTCGGCTAATCAGTACGTTTGGGGATGGCCTGGCCATCCCCGCTTGCTTTTATCTCATACCATACCCAAGCTCCCTTTGGGTCGCGTTGAGCGGGACAATCTGCGGGACAAATTGAGGACGGGTTTCTTGATGCCACCGTGCAACGTTGGCGCTTGCACGGTGGCGTACAATGGAGAGTATGAATAGCTGTATACGTTGAAACCGAGAAAGTAGCTCATGACACACACCTACTCGCAAGCCGCACGCCAAGCCCAGGACTACTACAATAGTGATGATGCCGACCGTTTCTATGCGACCCTGTGGGGTGGGACTGAAGATTTGCATGTTGGGATGTTTGCGGCACCCGATGAGCCGATTGAACGCGCTAATCGCCGCACGGTTGAGCAGATGGCTGCGTTGGTTGATGCGCTTGGCCCTGAGCTGCGGGTGATCGATCTCGGCTCGGGCTATGGCGGTACTGCACGCTTTTTGGCCCGTTCCTATGGCGCTGCGACGATCTGTCTGAATATTAGTGAGCGCCAGAATGAGCTGAATCGCCGCATCAACCATGAACAGGGGCTCGATCACCTGATTGATGTGCTTGATGGGAGCTATGAGGCGATTCCGTTGGCTGAGGCTAGCGTTGATCTGGCCTGGTCGCAGGATGCGATGCTCCATAGCGATAACCATCAGCAGATTTTGGCCGAGGCGTACCGCGTCCTCAAGCCGGGCGGCAGGTTTATCTTTACCGATCCGATGCAGGCTGATGATGCTCCGAAGGAGATACTAGCGCCCATTTATGCCCGTGTTGATCTCAAAAGCCTCGGCTCGGTCTCGGCCTATCTGCAGGCCGCTCAGACGGTGGGGTTTCGTACAAGCCATTTTCACGACCATTCGGCCCATTTGGCCACGACCTACCGCCGTATCTATGCTGATCTGCAGGCTCGCTATGCACAGCTTGTGAGCGAGGTCTCGCCCGCCTACCTCGACCAGATGCTCACTGGGTTGCGCCATTGGTATACTGGTGGTGAAGCGGGCTATTTGCATTGGGGTATTTTTGATCTCACGAAATAGGCATGTTCTATAGTTCGATGCGCCCTATGCGCCAGAGCGCAACCCCAATGAAGAGGATGCTCCACAGTGCGCTGCTGATCAGCATGGTGGAGGCGATGGCGGGTAGGGCGCTACCCAGCACCGGCAGGACGACCAGTTCGCTCAATTTCCAGGGGGTGAATTGGACAATGGCGGCTATCGGTACGAGGGTGCCGCCGAGGAGCGAGCCGAGGCTGATGCTGAGCAGGGGGCCACGGGTTTTGAGCAGAACGCCCAGCATGAGGCTGAGGTTGATGTAGAAGCAGAGATGGAGCGCCACGATGCCGTAGGCGCTGAGGAAGCCGGAGAGGGCGATGGCGTCGGGGGCAAAGATGCGCAATATGATAAAACCGATGCTGCCAGGGATGAGCAGCATGGTGATGGCCATGGCGAGCATGTTGGGCCACAGTTTAGCCAGGACATAGGCGGGGCGCGCCACAGGTTTGGCGAGAATCCATTCGGCAATGCCGTTCTGCTTCTCCTCAATGATCGCATCCTGAAGCAGCACAATCGCGCCAATGGGCAGGGCGATCATGCTCAAGCCAAAGAAGATCTGGAGGCCAAACTCAAGCGCCTCGCTGGCACTAATCAGTACGCCATCCTCAGCGGCTATCTGAGGATGAGCAGATCGGGCTGATTGATCTGGGCCTGGGCCAGCCCCAGACGTTGACGCTCACCCCCCGAAAAGCCACCCACAGGCCGGTCGGCGCGCGCTTCTAAGCCAACGAGTTGCAACAGTTCACTGATCCGCGCCTCGACCTGCGTGGCTGGCCTGCGATAGAAAAAGCCCGCCGTAAAACGCAGCGTCTCACGCGCCGTCAACTCAGGGTAGAAAGCGGGCTGTTGGGGCAAATAGCCAACCCGTGCGCGAATAGCGAGACTCTCGCGCACAATATCGTGGCCAAAGACCGCGCCACCGCCGCCACTTGGGCGCATAAGGCCCAACAACAGCTTCATCGTCGTCGTCTTCCCGGCCCCATTGGGCCCCAAAAAACCACAAATGGCATGCTGTGGCACATGCAGATCAAGCGCCGCGAGGGCCACATGGTCGTCATAGGTCTTATGCAAACCCTGGGTCACAATCGTATCTTGGTAGGTCATGGGATACCTCCTTGGTTGGGGGTGGGGGGGATGGATAGGCTCTTGGGGGGCTTTGGACGGCCCTCACCCTCCGGCCTTTAAGGGCGGACAGAACGCTTGCTTCGGTAGCGACCGATAAGGCTTTGGGATGCCCTGGATGGCCCTCACCCCCTACCCCCTTCGGCAAGCTCTGGTTCGACAGGCTCACCAACCGGGCAAGCATCTCCCACGTTGTGGGAGATGGGCGAAGGCAACGCGGTGTTGTTGCGTTCCTTTGCGTTCTTTTGCGGCAATGAATACATGTTCTGCCCGCCCTTAGAGGCTGTCTGAAAAGAGTGTCAGTGCCGTACCATACTACGTAGCACGCGGTGGAGTGCCGGCTTTAGCCGGCTAAAGCCGGCACTCCACCGCCAGCCCATGGACTTTTCAGACAGCCTCTTAAACCCCGCAGACAAAGGCTACCACTCACAGCCTCAGGGTACCCAAAAAAGAGCGGCCTGCCATCGGGCCATGCGGGGATGGCGGGGGCGCAGATTTGGTGAGGCCGGGGTTGTCCATTGGGCCAAGGGGGGATGAGACTTTAGGCGGGGGGCTTGACAAGCCTAGCGCATATGTGCTATAAATAGCGTAAGAAAAGGCCTATTTTCTTTCGCTCTATTGTTGCGCGGTGGCGGCGCAGCCGCCACCGCGCAACAAGGCTTTACGGCGCAGGCTTCGCCTTAGACTCTCTCTTGTGCTTCGTGTTCGCGGCTGCGCCGCGAACACGAAGCACAAGAGAGAGAGGTACATTCTATGGTCACCGATCTTGCCCCGGCGACACTCGACTTCTCCGTCGAGATTCTGGCTGGCCAACTCGCCCCTGCCACCCTTGTGGGCTACCGGCGCGATGTGGCTGCCTATCTGCGCTTTGCCGCTACGCGTGAGGCGGCGCTCGACCCGGCGACCTTGGCCCGTTGGCGCGCCCACCTCGCTAATGCCACCACCCTCTCGCCGCGCACGATCAACCGTCGCCTCGCGGCGGTGAAGCGGCTCATACGCGAGGCGGCGAGCCAAGGTTATACCAGCAATGAGAATGCCAGCGCCTTTGATCAGATCGCGGGGGTACGCGCCAAAGCGCTGAAGGATCGGCTCAAGCCGAGCGCCCGCACGCGCATCAGCCCCAGCGAGATGCGCCGCCTCTGTGAGCAGCCCGACCGCACGACGCTGCTTGGCTTGCGTGATGCCGCGCTGCTCACGACGCTGGCGAGTAGCGGCATGCGCGTCGCCGAGGCGGCGAGTCTCACCACGTCCCAGCTTGTCGCCAAAGGGGGCAGCTACGTTGTCCTCATCCAGGGCAAAAACGATGAGCAGGTGCGCGAAGCCCCGCTGAGCCGCGAAGCCTACGAGCGCATCACCGCATGGATCGAGCGGCGCGGCCTTGAGACGAAGACTATCTTCACCAGCTTCGGCGGACGGGGCCAGCGCCTCACCAAACGCCCCATGAGCAGCCCCACCGTCTGGCGCATCGTGCAGCGCTACGCCCACGCCATCGGCATCCCGCAGATCAAACCGCACGACCTGCGCCGCTTCGTCGGCACGCAACTCGCCGCCCGCAACATCCGCCACGCGCAAAAGGCGCTGGGCCACAAGCGCCTCGACACTACCGCCAACCACTATATCCTTGACGAACTCGAGCCGGGATTGACGGAGGGGCTGTTTTGAGGGGTATTACCGATTTTGGTCACGCCCGAGTAATTTTACAACGAGGCGGTAGACTTGAGAGCCACTGTTTTTGGGCCAGAGTTCTTCCTGATTTGTATCAATTCGTTGAGCATGTTCTATTGCTAGATCAATTTTAGATATCACTTTCTCGATATTATAATCACTCTTATCATATTGACCAAGCATACGCTTAAGTTCATGTTCACATGCTTTTGCTGACAATGGTAAAGGGCTAGGTAGACGAGCCTGATTATGATGATTTCCCTGCGAAATTTATCACTGTTGAAAACATCAAAATAGATTTTTTCTGTTGCTTCACCTTCTGTAGCAATTACAAAAACTTTACGACGTGTACGGGGCTTGCTTTGTCGTGCAAATCTTTTTTGAGACATTGTCAGATTTCCATAAAAAACTACACTTCTTGGTGTTTCGAAGTTGGCAGTCGCAGACGATGAACATTGCCGATAAAGGGAATGCCTCCATAGCGCCCCAAAAGGTAATCATGCTGCACATCTTTATCATAACGAGGCTGAAAATCAACTAACGAGTAGAGATCGGACGAGCCATCGTTGCGTTTTTCAACAAACCAGATCTCATCACGACGTAGGGAAGATAGGTCTAGGAGATTGGTTTCATGGGTTGTTGCTATCAATTGACTAGATTGATTACGATACGCCTCATCTAAATGTAAATTAAAAATGAGTCCGGTTAGATGGGGATGTAGACTTCTTCCTATTTCGTCGACAATATAGACACTCTCTTGCTTATCTTCGGCCATGAGATCATATAGCATGGGAACAAGATCAAAAAGACGTTGTGTGCCGTCTGACTCCTCGTTGATATCAAAGCTCACCTCAGTAGCCGATTCTTGATCTCTATGAATAGTCATAAGCTTCGCAGCGCGCAATTCATCAGCGCCTTGCGTGATAAAGAGACGCAGACCAAGATTGTTTCGCAATGAAACGCTGCGATCTGAAGTCATATTTTCACGAATTTCTTCTAAAATCGTCTGTGGAAGATCTTCAACTGCATGAATATCTACATCATGCATCTGAATATCAGTAATTCCGGTTCCTGCAACATTCATTACTCGTGCTAAGAAATTTCTAAATGCCTCATCTGTCTCTAAACGAGACTCAAGAGCGCGATAGGTTGCGGTTGGCTCAATAATGGATAATGATTTTCGAAACCACATATATGGATCACGAAAATAGTCCATGTTTCTTTCAATACTTTCGCGTAAAAACAGTTGATTTGGTCGTGTTCCTTGACAGACAAAATCTAAAAATTGCTTGTCTTTGCTTGGAATTTGTTCAAAACTACGTCCCCATTCAACTGACACCTTTCGATCAGAATCAGTTGTACGATGGAAAAGAAGCTTTTCTCCGGAATTAGTCGTTGTAGCTAAACGTTCTTGTAGAATAACGTTAGGAGTGGCACTTACCGAGTAAAGATAGTTTATTCCTTGCGTGCGAAACTCAATCTCAAATTCAGATGGTATTTGAATATAAGACGGATTCAATTTAAATCTTTTGATTGGTAATAGTGTCTCTGGAGACCATGTTCTAACCACCATTTGGCGTAATGTTTTGATCGCCTGAACAAAGTTTGATTTCCCTGCGGAATTTGCTCCGTACACAACGGCTGCACGCACAAGATTTGGATGATTACGCGATGCTGTGCGGTAGACATGGTGCGGGTGGATGCGCTCAGACGACGCGATCATCGTGAACTCCACCCGCTCTTTAAAGGATAGTAGGTTGGTAACCGCAAAGCGGATGAGCATTGTGCTGCTCTTTCTGTATCAGGAGAGATTTTTTCTCGCAGGAAAATCCTTTCTATAGTATACAGCGCGAAAAATGGTTATGCAAGAGAAATTTTCGTTTTTGACAGAGCGAGTACCCTGAGATGCTCGCTCTGTTTTCTACGCCAACCCCATCCGCCGAAAGAGCAGCGGTGCGCCAAGGGCGATCCAGAGGCCGATGAGCGTGTAGCGCAGGTAGCGTAGCAGCCCGGCCACGAGGCTCTCGTCGCGGGGGAAGATGGCCCCGAGGCCCGCCCAGAGCAAGACCACTACGACGATCCCGAGTGCGAAGCGGGCGGCGCGTTGCCACCAGGGGCCGTTGGCGTGAAAGCCGCCCTGCTGCATCAACAGCAGGAGGCCTGCCGTGAAGCCGAACCAGGTGCCGCCGACGGTTACGGCGTTCTCGGTTGACCAGGGGTGAATTGCTTCACCGGGTTGGGCTAGGGCCGCCTGTTCCACCCACACCGCAGGCAGTTCGTGGCTGCTGAGCAGCGCCGGTAGGGCGGCGCAGCCGACGAGCAGCAGCGAAAAGCCGAAGGTGGCACCGAGTTGCGTGCTGAGGCTCAAGCCCTGTAGCCACCGCCAGATTGCGTCGCTCCAGCGCAGGTAGGCGGCGAGCGTTAGGATGCCCAAGAGCCAGCCGACCAGCACGTCGGTGGGGAAGTGGACGCCCAAGGCCATGCGTGAGATGCCTACGAGGAACGCGAGCAGCAAGGCAACACCCCACGCCCATGGGCGGGCGATCAGCGAGGCGAGGGCGCCCCAGATGCCCACCGTGTTTTGCGCATGGGCTGAAGGTAGGCCAAATGAAGATTCCGCCGTGAAGGCGCGCACCTCGGCGCTGTACCAGTAGGGGCGTGGCCCCGCCATGGCCAATTTGAAGAAGCTGTTGAGCGCCGTGCCCAGCAGCAGAATCAAGCCCACCCGGATGCTGAACCGTGGGCTGATACACCAGAAGAGAAATGGGATTAAGAGGAGGAAAAAGACCTCATCGCCCAAGATGCTCACCGCACGCCAAAAGATGGCCAACCCATCGCCCACCGCCTGCATCATGATGATCAGCGCCACGCCCCAGTCCCAGATGGCTTGCATGTTGTGGAGTCCTTTCTTGACTCTGCTTCTGCCTGCTCTATAGTACAACGGCTTGGGCGACCTTGTAGAAGCTGGGATCTGTAGGGCGGTGCCCTACAACCCCGCCGGACAGGGGACAATGCGGGGGAACCATGTTCTCCCGCCCCCCCCGCCGAACAGGGGGCAATGCGCGGGAACATGGTTCCCTCGCGCTCCCCCAATGTGAGCATCAGCAAACGCTACATGCTATACCTGAAAGCTTCTATCCTCCTTACAAAAGCAATACCCAAAATAATGGTAATACCGTCCTGCTATACTCCAAGAAAAAGAATGTTGCGAAGCAAGCAGAGGTCTTTGTAACCTCATGCATACACATGGGTTATACTCCTATGTCTCTACAAACCCTGTCAAACGCCTATCGTGCGCTGACCAGCGTCGAGACCTCCGATGCCGAGATTGAACGGCGCGGACGCAATCTGATTACGCTGGCGCTGGCACTGGCAGCCCTTGCGCTGCTCTACATCCCCATTGTCATTCCACACGAACAAGCGGGTCAATTGATCCCGCTCCTCGTTGTGACCATGGTCATCTTCTTGGTTGCGGCGCTGCTGGGGCGCAAGGGCATGGTGGCACCTGGGGCATGGCTCGTCGTTGGAATGGCCCAGGCCGCAGTGCTGATCGCAACCGCCAGCGGCATTGAACTTAACGTGCGCTCAACCTCGCCCTTCTACCTGGTGCTGGGCCTGCTGTTGGCTGGAGTCATGCTTTCTGCACTGCAAATCTGGCTCGTCTTCTTGCTGAACCTCATTGGCTTGGCTCTTGTCATGGGCAATGTGCCGCCAGAGATACGTGCGAGCGTTGAGATGACGCGCAATCTAACGAGTATTACGATTCTGCTGCTTATGACCACCGTGATTGCCTCGGTCGGTGCGCGGAGTATTCGTCAGGCCTTGGAGGCCGTACAGGCGGCCCGCCGCGAAGCGGAGGCGGCCAATCAAGCTTTGGCGATGAGCAACAGTACGCTCGAAAGCCGCGTTGCAGAACGTACCGCTGCGCTCGAACAGCTTGCTGCCGAACAGCAGGCCGCCGCTGACGCACTGCAAACCAGCCTCCAAGCGCAGCAGGATCTCAACCGTATCGTGGCCGAACTCTCTGTTCCGGTGTTGCCCATCCATGAAGATACGCTCGTTGTGCCGCTGGTGGGCAATATTGACAGCGCTCGCGCCGAACAGATCCTACATTCGGTGTTGAGCCGCGTTGAGCAGCGGGTTGTCCGCAGCGTGATCCTTGATGTCACTGGCGTTGCGGTGGTAGACACCCACGTTGCAGGGGCGCTGCTGCGTGTAGCCAACGCCACACGCCTCATGGGCGCCAGCGTCACCCTTGCCGGCATCCGCCCCGAAGTGGCCCAAGCCCTCGTTGGCCTTGGCGTTGATCTTCAGGTGCTCCGTACCGTGGCAAGCCTGCAAGAGGCGTTGGTGCGTAATACCAAAGCCGATAGCCGATAGCCGGACATGGCGTCTCAATGCGCTTGAATGTCATGAGGCACACGGCCTGTTCAATGGTAATTGGTATGATATAGAGAAAGGCAACACGCAACAATGACCATTGGTAACAGAATTTTTACTATCCTCTTTGGACTTGTCTTTGTGGTTATGGGTGTCGGCGGAGGCTTTTTTGTTGCCCGTGAAACGCAGCAACAGGCCGATCGCATTGCACAACTCGATCCCTTGTCCGCCTCAGCCGTCGCTCAAGCAGATCATGGTCAAGAGGTACTCGTTGAGGGTGTGATTAGCGCTGATAACCCAACGCTGTATCGCAACTTTGTGGCCTATCGAGAAGAACGACTTGAGCATGATGGTGATGACGATCTCACCTGGAGGCGTTTGGGCACCACCACCCAACCGCTACGGCTAGAGGCTGGGGGCGTGATCCAGATTAGTAATCAGGACTACCGCCTCAATGGATCACATGTCACATCTCCCTCAACGTCGCGGAACAGACCAGGAGAACTGCGCTACTCTGGGATTGTTCATGGCCGTACCGTGACAGCAATTGGGAATATTGTGCAAAGTGGCAATGAACGAACTGTGAATGCCCACGTTATCTTTGCTGGTACACAGGAACAATTCATTCGTTCACAACGAACAGGCTCTTTTATATTCGCATGTGTAGGTGGCATCTTTGCAACCTTCGGGGTACTGATTATAATACATGCATTTAGAGAGAGAAGATCCTCAGAGGCTGTCTGAAAATTCTATGGGTTGGCGTTGGAGTGCCGACTTTAGCCGGCTAAAGTCGGCACTCCAGCGTGTGCCCCCCGGCTTTTCAGACTTCGCGGGTGCCCTGGGCCTGATTGGCTAGTAGGTAGTCGCGCATGTAGCGGCTGTTGATCACGGCGAGGACATAGCGCAGATCGAAGGCTTGGGCGATGCGGTCGAGCTCCTGGTAGCCCGCGAGGAGCATTGAGTGTTGGCGCACCTTTTGTACGCCGCGCTCTTCTTGTGGCAGCCGGTGCCAATATAGGCAATCGCGCAGAGCGGAATGCAGCAGGTGGTCACCCCCGCTGGTGGTGGGCGGTAGTTGATGCGGAAGAGTACCTCTGGCCCTTGGGTCTGCGCGATTGGGCGCTCTTCGTAGGCGTCGAGGGTGACGCTGCGATGTAGCCGCCGCCGCACGTTCGGGTTCGGTTCAGGCCGCTTCTGTACCTGAAAGATGGTGTTGGTCACCCCCACATATTTGCCGAAGAGTTGCAGCTTGGGGAAGAAGTCCACCTGCTCAACCCAGAAATTGAGCAGGTCGGCGCGTAGTTGTGCCGCGTAGCCTTCGCTCTCAACGGCGCTGGTGGTGAGCAGGATGAGCCAGCCCCCTTCGGCGAGAAAGGCGAGGTTATGGATGTGGCGCTTTGCCGAAGAACACTTCCCGCACGCCACCCTGATTCTTGATTGGTATCATGCGAGTTCCTACGTGTGGTCCGCGGCGGCGGCCATTTTTGGTGAGCAGAGTGATCTGCGTGTACCGTGGGTGCGCCAACGACTGGACGCCCTCTGGGATGGTCGGGTGCATGAGGTCATCACTGCCCTGGAGTTGCATCGTGCCAAGGGAGAGGGCGTCACCGATGCCATCACCTACATGACCAACCATCAAGGGAAGATGGCCTATGCCAACTATCGCGCTCGTGGCCTACAGGTGGGGAGCGGGACGATTGAGAGCAGTTGCAAGCAGATTGTCAGTGCACGACTCACGTTGGCTGGGATGATCTGGGATGCTGACGGGGCTGAAGCGGTCGCAGTAGTACGTGCGTGGTTGAAGAGCAACCGTTGGGATGAGGCGATGCGCCTACGTCCCGCACCCAAACGCGGCTACCAGCGCCGTGCCACACCGGCTAACGATGCCGCCGCCGCCGCATGACAACTCATGCCTGCACCCAGGCGGCGCTGGGCGGCCAGCAACCCGAAGCGCCCATGCTGAGCAGGTACGACGATCCAGCTTGCATCATCGGCTTGCACTAGATATAATACGTATACTACACGTATAGAGAAACAAGGACGGAGGGACATATGCAGCGGAAACTCACCATTACGTTGAATGAGGCCGTCTACGAGGGCCTCCATACAGTGATCGGGCGCCGCAAGATTAGCCGGTTTATTGAAGATTTAGTCCGGCCCCATGTGACGACCACCGAGCTTGAGGCGGGATACGCGGCGATGGCTGCGGATGAGGCGCGGGAAGGCGAGGCGTTGGCATGGAGCGAAGGACTGATTGGAGACAGCGCGCATGAAACGCGGTGAGGTCTGGTGGGTCAATTTTGACCCATCCGTTGGTGGCGAAATCCATAAAGAGCGTCCGGCCGTGATTGTCAGTAACGATATCGCGAACCGGCTGCTGAATCGCGTCCAAGTGGTTCCCCTCACGAGTAATGTCGAACGCCTCTTCCCCAGTGAGGCATACGTCACGGTCGAGCATGTGCAACATAAAGCCATGGCGGATCAACTCACCACGGTGAGTAAAAAGCGCCTAACGAACAAAATGGGGCGGATTTCCAAAGCCGATCTTCAAGCGGTGGAACGGGTGATCAAGGTACAACTCGGTTTACCGTAACCAATACCTTCGCCAAATCACGCCGCATCCTGCTCGATTTCCACCGGATGAATACGGCCAATACCTGTAACGCGGGTAATGATACGCCGTAATAAACTCGGCTCTGGGTTTTCTGGAAGCATGTGTAGGGTCTCCTTGATGTATTTCATGCCACGGTAGTGCGCTATCAGCCAACTCCTGCTGATAGTGGGCCACCGCCTGCCACTTCTCGGCAGCGAGCAGCGCCTGGGCAACTACTAGGGCATTGGCCAGTTCCGGGCGTTGGGCGAGGGCGGCAGCCGCATCAGCTTCATTGGTAACCCCATCGAGCAGCAGGGCCAGATCGAGTAGATTGAGCGCCGCACAGGGTTGCAGACTAGTAGCAAGATCAAAAAAATACCACTGCACCCCATTGGTCAACGCACCCAAATAGAGACCGCGCAACTGCACATAGCGCGCCAACTGCTCCGGCGGCGTCTCACCCTTTGCCTGGCGCGTCGTCAACAGATCGCCAAAACCGGAGCGTTTAGTCTCGATAATCGCCACCGGGCGGCGCTCAGGCCCAGGAGCATAGAGCAGCAGATCGGCGCGGTCGGCTGCCTCCAATTCCAAGGCTTCAGGCGGATAGCCAAAGCCCTGTTGCAGCAGATGATCACGCACCAGCGCAGCACGCAGGCGCACCTCATCGCCACCGTGGCGCCGCAGATCACCTGCGAAATAGGCCAACGCCGGGCCGTGGACGGGATCATGCCAAGCGTGCAGCGCAGCCACAAGGCGCAGGGCAAAAGCGGCAGTAGAGGGGGGCATGGGATGCTCTCTGGAATAGGGGGTGATACCAGTTACGAGTGATGAGTGACGAGTGATGAGTGACAAGTAGGATGTACTGCATAGCAATCATCATTACGGAATATTCTCACCACGCAAGCGTACCGTTGCTTCCATAGTAGCACGGTAGAAGCTGATGTTGCCAAATGTTCCAATGATTTCTGGGTCTTCTGTAAATACAATTCCACTGGTAAGCATTGGAGAGCAACAGGCATATTCTTCTGCTAAATTCTTGATGAAATAGTAGTTAAAACGTTCCTTAAATTGACGATCAGTTAAATTCATCCGATCATCAAACGAGACTTCTAAGGTATACGAGATGCTGCGCGATACGACTGGGAGCGTTTGCGGGTTGATCGTTGCAACCAGAGTAGGAGGGGGAGGCTCAAGGGCATAGGTACATGCATCGGTTACTACAGAGAAAAAGGCCATGAGGACGAATGCGCAAAATATTAGCAACTGAAGGCTCATGAAGAACATGGCCACAGGTGGGGGACCGGACTCGGGCTCTGGTTGGGGCGCATGCAGTGGTGCGGGTTGTACTGCTGCGACGGGCGTGGGCATGAGATCGGCTTGTGCTCGTGCGGCTTGTGCAGCCACCAGCGCAGTCCGCAGCTCGGCAATACTTTGGAAGCGATTGGCCTGCTGCACATCCAGCGCTCGCGCCACCAGCGCCTCGCTTTGCGGGGTGATCGTCGGCACGAGGGCGCGTAACGGCGCAAAGGAAAAGGACGCCGGATCGGGTGTGCGTCCGCTGAGCAGGTGGTGTAGCGTTGCGCCCAGGGCGTAGATATCGGACTGCTTGGTCGTCAAGCCGCGATACTGTTCAGGCGGCATATAGCCCCGCGTCCCGCGCTGCGAAACCCGCATATTCGGCTGAAAAACGGTAGCATGACTAAAATCAATCAGCTTGAGGTTGCCGGTAGCCTCTTCAAGCAGTACATTCGCAGGCTGCATATCGCCGTAGATCAGCTCTTGGTCGTGTAGATACTCTAGCACAGTGCATAACTGCGTGGCCCACGCGAGTACCTGCGCCTCGGGCAGCGGCCCCTCGCGCGCCACAAGCTCGGCAAGCGTCGCCCCATTGATGAAATCAAGCACCGAATAGTGGCGACCCTGATTCACAAATGTAGCATAGAAGCGCGGAATCTGGGGATGGTTCAAGCGGCCCAAGATCTCCGCCTCGGACTGAAAGTGAGCCAACGCCTCGGCGCGTTCATTGGGATTGCTAAAGCGATCAAGCAACTCCTTGATCAGGTAGACCCGCCCAGACTCATCGTGCCCCTCGAAGATCGCACCCAGGCGCCCGACCTTGATCAGACGGGTGAGGAAGTAACGCTGCCCTACGTTAGTAAGGATCAGATCATGGCTGCACAAGCGACAATAGCGCGTCTGGGGCGCATTGGACTGATAGCACGCCGGGCAAAGGATGGCTTGGTTCATACTATTTCCGATTGGAGATTGGAGAAGGAGCGCGAGCCTTTGGCTCGCGCTCCTCGGAGTCGTGTGATATGGTAACACGCCCTACCGAGCAATCAAGGGCAGATAGACCGTGTTGCTATGGGCGGGGCCGGTAGCTCTGGCTGACTGAGCAACGAGTGGTAGGTAGACGGTGAAAGCGGGCACGCTGCTTGTGCGTACCAAGCCTGAGCAGAGTGGTGTGGTTTTGTTCCCCGCAGCGTCCTCGTCTACGGCGACCCCCAGCCAGAAGCCTGCGGGGAAGCCGTTGGGCCATGCGTAGGTGAGCGTTTGCCTTTGACCAATGGCCAAGCTTTCCTCAAGCGTTAGGGTGTGTAGCTTGGTGTCGTGATTGTACAACGTCAGGGGCAGGCCGGCAGGAATGGTCACAGTGCCTGAGGCGTTGTGCAAGTGCAGCACGACGTTGTTCCCTTGTCGTCGAGCATCCACACGCAAGCCATGCTCCTGACAAGCGGCGTACAACTTCACCCGCTCACATCCCTCGGCTCCGCTGTTATCCTTCACACATACATTGGCCTCGAAGTTGCCGACTTGGTTGTATGTGTGCTGAACGGTAAACTCGTCTGCTCCGGCAGGGAGGTTGATGTTGGAGATCGTGCCATCACCCCATTCCACACGGGCGGTGTGGGTATCACTGGGCCCTTGGTCAAAGAAGGCGGGATTGAGCGTGAAGGTGGCGTCGTAAGGCAGACGCTGGAATAAGCCAGCAAAGACCATCGGTGCGACGTTGGTGATCTGGATGGTGACTTGCCGCTCTGTTACGCCGCCGTCGTCATCTTCGGCCCGGACACGCACGGTGCGAGTGGTGGGGCCAGAGAGATCGAAGGCATCGAAGAGCGCGGTTGCCCCATAGCCATCGGTGAACTGGCCGTTGTTGTTCAAGTCCCAGGTGATGGTCAACGGGTCGAATCTGCCGCCAGCATCTACCACATTGGCGGTCAGAATGCCGTAGCTACCTTCCTCGATCTCAATCACGTCTGGGATGGTGATGACCGGGGGAGTATTGGCTACGCGAACAGACGTGTTCTCCTCTTTTACTTTAGGTGCATTATCAGCCTTAGCAGACACCGCTACCTCAAACGGGATACCACCATCATCATCCATGAAGCGCATGGCCACCGTGACCGTCAGCGTCTCATTGGCCCAGAGGGACAGATTTTGCCCACGATAGATCATATCGTTGACCTGGATATCCACAATATCCGCGAGATCGGGATACTCAATGGTCATCTCAATAGTGTCGGCTAACGATGGCCCATTGTTGGTGAGCAGGATGGTGTACACAACCGTCTCCCCTTCGTCAACCTCAGTGCGGTCGGGGATGATCTCCAACGCAAGCTCGGAGACACTGGTCACAGGCGCATCGAGGAACAGGTAGTTGTTCTCAAAATCCCAATCAATCGATTCCCCATAGGCCAGAATAAGGGTCGAGAGCATGCCAGACGTACTCTCGTCCACATAGGCATCCAAATCAAAGCTGAATTGGTCACCAGGCGCCATCTCGCCCAATTCACAGATCAGCAGGCCATCGTTGTCGTAGTCACACTCCTCGGGGGCAACTTCGATCCATGCTTCCCACCACGGCAGGTAGAGTTCCACCACGGCGTTTTCGTCATACGAAGGGCCATTGTTCACAATGGTGACCGTGTAGCTGAAGGGTAGTCCTGCTATGACCGGGCTGGATACGAGATCAATGCTCAGATCAGACAACCGTTCGGTAAAGGCTTCAGCAAAAGCCGTGTTGTCGTAGGTCGAGACTTCGTTGCTGGCCCCCACGCGAGCGACGTGGGTCAGGTCGTACCAGTCGGGCGTATCTTCAGCCAGTTCCCATGTTATGGTGCGGGCAACCTCCTGGAGCGGATCAATAGTGCCCAACGAACAGGTGAGGAGACCATTGCCCGCATCGTATGTACAGCCATCACCATCTACCAGGGTCAGGTATTGCGCTTCAACCTGTTCGGTGAGCGACACGTTGGTGGATGCGCTTGGCCCTGCGTTTTGCACCGTCAGCGTATAGCTGTAGGGCATGCCTGCGATCGCGTATTCGATGGGGGTACGGGTGATATTCACATCCCCATACGTCGCATCATCAAACACGGTCAAATAGAGGGGCAGCGTGGTTGTCACCCCATTGCTCGTGCCTTGCAGGATCAACTCATAGACCCCAACGGGGGTATCCTCTTGGATCGTAACCACGGCGGTAACCATGGCTGGCCCTGCGACAGAGATAGCTTGCACATTCATACTGAGCGGAGCGCTGGTCACCTCAGCAGTGAAGCGCCCGATCAGCGAGTCAGGATCGAATGCGATCACCACCTCATGCGGCCAAGCGGTCGTTTGCAAGAAGGTGGTATAGGTCACCGTTTGCCCTTGCAGGGCCGTCCGGTTCGTACGCTCGCCCGTGAGGGCAATGCCCGACTTGTCAACGATGAGCGGTAGTTCCAGGATCGACTCGCTGTACCAATCATCAACCCAAATGCTGAGTAGATGCGAGCCGTGTTCTAGGAACTGCGTATCGCTCAAGGTCAGTGTGACCGGCTCACCAGGCTCAACCAACGAGGTGCTGAAGTCCCAAGCGAGCCCATCCGGGAAGTCAATCAATTCGAGGTATCCCTGTTCCCCACTGCCCACGTCGTAGCTCGTGCTCAGTTGAACACTGACCGATCCGTTGGCGTTGAGCGTAAGGCTGGGTTGGCTACTGCTGAGTTGGACTTGCCCCTGTTGAACGTGGATAGGCAGGTGCAGCATCTCTTCACCACTAGAGGAGACAGCCGCTAAGGTGGCTGTGTAGGTTCCACTGGGCACAGCGCGGTCTACCTCAATCGTCACAGCTATCGGAGTCCCATTCAGCGTGGGGCTAACGACATTCGTAGCCAGATCAATGTCAATATTGAACGGCTCCTCATCAATGAACAGGACAACCTTTTCGGGGTAGGGATGCACATCTGAGGTAAGGGTCAGCGAGGTCGTGACCGCTTCTCCAGCGATGACCGAAATCGCTTCAGGGGCGGCGGTGAACGTATAGGGTGCAGGTGGGATGGTCACCGTGATCACTTCCGAGACCTGGTGGATGCTGGAAGCGGTGTCATACGTCCAGATCTTGACGCTATATTTCTGGTTAGCGGGCAAGCCCTCTATCGTTTCCGCCAGCGCATCACCTACCGCGATGCGGTAGATATCTTCACTACCCATGCTCCTGCTATTCAGTTCCACCTCATACCAATACACATCAGGGTTGGGATGGGCGTCCCAACTGAGGTTCAACGTACCAAAGGTGGGCTCAGCTTTGACATTCGAGGTCCATGTGTCGGGCGCATCGGGATCAGCGAAGCGACCAACCGTAGCGGTACCGGGGAAATAGGTGCGCGAAGGATGGCCTGTGCCATCATCCACCTCTATCCAGAGCCGATACACGCCTGAGCGCAGGCTACGCACATTCACTTCCTGGCGAACATGCACCGCATCAGTTGTGGCTGCTGGCTGCAATTGACGGGAAGCTGGCGGAGGGCTGCACTTGGGATCGTTCAGACAGGCCACATTCTCAAAGACCGCTATTGGAATCCCGTCAAAGTTGGTCACAACGCCCAAGTCTTCGGTGATGACTTCAGTGCTCATCAGGCCATTCGCACCCTGAACCTGATCGGTTCTGGTAAAGCTGGCCGTCGTCGTAATCGGGTTTTGGGTGGCGTAAATCGTCACCGTGCTGGTCAACCCCTCCGTTTGCACCCACTCTAGGGTCATGGTCTCTGCGTCAAAGTCATGCTCAGCGATGAACAAATCACTGACGGCAGGGCCACGGCTCAGACCGATGATATCCACCAAAAACTCGAAATTAGGCTGTCGGCTGAGCTTAGCACGCCAAGGCCCGTGCTCCGCATCTTTGATGGAGAGGTCAATCTGGGTAGCCGGATCGATCACAACCTCGCCCGTATCGTTGGGGAACAGTCTGCTCTCCGTCCATGTAGCATTGCTCGGCAAGTTGGCTGGGGTGATTTCGTACCCATCGGGGCGGACGAGGGTCACTTGGACATCAGCATCCAAGGGACTACGCAAGAGCAAGAGGGTCAAATCGCTCGCTTCTTGCAAGTCCACAATATCAATGTAGACCTCACCAGTAGAGGCAAAGTGGAGCGTATCGGCCAACAGCAGCTCTTCTTCGCTGAGGGCAGCCCGCATGAGCACGCCGTTGTTGAGTTGTTGGTGCAACAGATCGGCGCGACGCAGGGTAGGTGCATCGATGAGCTGGAACCGATTGACATTGGTCACCGAGAGCGAGCCCTCTGGGTTCACATAGACGCCAAAGCGTTTGCCCGCGACCTCAATTTCGGCTTTTAGCCCCCATTCATTGGTATTATCGCCGCTCCTGAATTTACCAAACTCCATATTGGCTGCGATATACCACCTGTCAGGCGGGATATTGAGGCAGGTTTGGCGCATCTCGATCCGCGGATCTCTCCGGCTCCAACCCACAACATGGGGCATACGAACACAATGTGAGAGCAAGGCACCGCGATCCGCCCCAATCTGGCCATGGATACGGCCAACCAGATTAAAATCGCCCTTATCTGTCCACGCGGTCAGGTGTGCATTGCCTCGCATAATCAGCGCATTGATGTTCATCTCCGCCCTGAAGATGAAGGGCACATCCGCGCCTGAGGTAAAGCGCATCGTGGCTCGCGCCTCAGCCGCCTGGAACATAGAGAACACCTTCATGGCTGCGCCAATGTTGATCTCGAACTTACTGGGGTTACGCGCAAATTCGATGCCCAGATTGCCGTCAGCCGTAAGCGCATTCAGCGATCCTACGGTTACGATGCTCTCCATTTTGGCCCGCAGTTCAATCTTCGTCGTATTGTTCTGCAGGCTAATCCGACCGCTCACTTCGGTCAGGTTGAAACCGCTTTTGCCCACGGGGATGGTACAACGGGCGCTAACCGCGATTTCGCGCAGTTGCACCGCCGAGGTGGTCATGGTCTCATCGCGTGGCTCAATCTGCATCACGATCTGACCACTTGGCCCAGCATAGATCTCCACGTCAACGCCCAGCCCACTACAGCCCGCACCACCAAGGTTGGGCAGCTTCAACGAGCCGCCGGCAGCAATGACATACCCTCTGCCTTCCTGTTTCAGCTTACCTTTCAAGCTCAGCTTCACATCACCCACGCTAATTTCGGGTAACTGAAACTCGCCTCCGCCGATACTAAACCGCCCATTACCTGCTTCCACATGGTAAATGGTGGCCGAAAGACCGCCCCACGCTTTGGGAATTTCTAATGTGGCCGATTGAGCCTTCCACACCGAGTTTTCAATGCGGGCCTGCTTCACCGCCAATTTCAGACCGGCAATGGTTAAGGCAAACTCTTCCAGCTCCCCTCGCACGCCATCACTGCGATCCCAAGCAAGCTTGCCCTTGGTCTCTATGGTTTGGTTGGCAACTTTCAGCGTGACTTTGCCTTCGGCACGGAAGATCAGCTTTTTATCTTCGGTCACGCCCAATCCCAGATGCCCATCAACCGTTAGATTGGTTCTACCATCAGGGTCACCAAGCGTGAACTTGACGGGAAGTTTGACGTTCGCATCGCCAAAGGAGATGCCCTGGCTGTTGATGACCACCTTGGAGACGTTAACCTCAACCTTCCCCAGAATGGGGGGCAAGGTCAGTTTAGCCCTGTCCGACTCAAGCCCATTGCTGCTCAGCGTGACATCGTTCAGCTCCAATTTGGTCTGCGCGATGGTCAATTCGATCTTTTCGATGGTGCCTGTGAGATTACCTGATCGGTCTATTGTGGCCGTAAAGGTGATCGGTTTGCTCACGGCATCCAAATTGATCCGCAAATCCCCTTCCAAACCAAACTCATGGAACGAGACACCGCCACGCCCCGATACCTTGAGGGTAGCAGCCAAATTGGACAGGGTCAGGGCATTTCCAAACTTAATGTCGCGGATACGCAATTTACCGCCAACGCCACCGATGCGCAGCCCGTCTCTGGAGATAGAAACATCCTTGACAATGATGCTTTGGATGTTAATTCTGCGTTGGGACGCAGCAGAGCCAGCGGCAGAGTCAGCGGCAGGCGTAACACTACTGTAGATAGTAATATCAGGGAAGGGTATTTTAACCCCGGCACCTCCAAAGTTAATGCTATCCTTCGTGATTATGATCTTGGAGATGATACCTGTTAACCCACCTAAGCTGTTGGGAAGGCGTATTTCCGCACTTTCAACGACAATGCTATCGTTTTTGATCCTGCTATTATTCGCGGTTATCTCTACTGGCCCAATAGCGATGCGGAATTTCTTAATGATACCTTCGGCAATCGGGCCAGGTTTGATCGTGCCTTGTACCAGTTGGTTGGTGTTCGTAATACCCGGCTGGTTCAGCTTGACCGTAGCCGAGACGGTTGCGGTTCCGTTCTCCAACTCGACGTTGGTCAGTTCCCGGGTGTCATTAACGACATTAAATGCGCCAAACGTTTCATAAAGAATTTCAACAGAAGGGCTGATAACTGGAGTGATGACCGGTGCATCGTCATCGCTCGCGATCGTAAAGTTACCCTTAAACAAATCAGTATCAGCCGTGATATGCCCCACAGTGGAGCCCTCAGCCGTGATAGTGGTCGTAGCACCTATAACCCAGTCCCAAAAAATCGCGTCGTTTGGCCCAAGCTTGATGAAAAAATCGGGCGGGTCAGAATCGCCCTTCATGGCTAAAAAGACTGCGCCCTCAGCCGTGACCCGGTTGGTCTCCGTGATAAAGCTGTTCGCAGCAATGACAACATTGTGAAAGGTGTATGTTGCTCGGTTCGGAGACGAGACCGTTGTCGCCACACGGGCCGTGTTGTTCTGCTTGTTGGTATCATCCGTCAAGCCAGTATCTTCCACCGTGAGCGTACTGGTGACAACATCATGGCCCTTCATCCGCACAGGGAGGTTCAGGGTGCGTGTCGCATTGGCATTGAGCGTGCCTATGTTGCAGGTCAAGGTCTTATGTTCTACCGAGCAACCTGCTATCGAACCTTCAAATAGCCCGTTGGCGGGCAGGTTCTGCACCACGCGCACATTGTTGGCGTTGGCTGGCCCGGCATTGGTAATGAGCACCGTGTAGTTGATGACGTTAGCAAACACGGCTGTAGCCGGTGCAGTCGCACTCAGTGGCAAATCGGCCTGCCACGAGCTTTGAGGTATAGCCACGGCATTGGGCACGAGGATCTGCTCCTCGTCGTGCGCTGCCGTTTGCCCCTCAAATGCCCCTTGGGCGATCTGCTCCTCGGTGATCCACGCCTCGTTTATCAGGGCATCAAGCTGCTCCTCGGTGATCCACGGCTCGTCCATCAGGGCATCAGGTTGCTCCTCGGTGATCCACGGCTCGTCCATCAGGGCATCAGGTTGCTCCTCGGTGGCCCACGGCTCGTTGTGCGCTGCCGTCTGCTCCAAGCGTACTATCGCTGGAAAAGGGCGAATGCGCGGGCGGCGCCCATGTTGTGCTAGGCTGCATCGCCGCTTGGATGGCCTGGTCAATGTAAAACGCGATCTGGTACTCGATGGCCTGCTCGCCCGGTTGCTGCGGCAACGCCCCATTGAGGGCATCTTGCAAGGCTGCCATCGCCGCTTGTTGGAACAGCTCCGGCTGGGCCATTGCGACCCGTTGCAAGTATGTTTCGGTATCTTCGTCAGATGCCTGGCGCAAACCCGCCAATTCGGCCTGTACCGAGGCGGGATGGGTTGCTGCATTGGCTATACTCAAGGTGAGCAACAGGTGCGGCGCCAGCAGGGTAACGATCAAGAAAAGACGTAATACCACCACCAATGGGCGCGAACGGGACGAACGATGGAGCGCCATGAGAACAGCCTTTCCAATGCAACACATGCAACCTAAGGGAAGGAGATAGGATACAGGAAATAGGAAATAGGAAATAGGAAATAGGAAATAGGAAATAGGAAATAGGAAATAGGACTGAGGCTTCAGCATGCCCTGGATGCCTCAAGACGGTAAAGTAGTCAGTCATCCATGATGTTTGCACTTGGCGTATTCACAGGCACTTCGTCTGGGTTGGGGATATCTTCGCCGCGCAGCAGCACGAGCGTACCAAGGGTCGCACGGTAGACACTCTGATCCTCAGGCCCATCAATTTGTTCTGGCTCTTGCAAAAACGTGGGGGTTCCGGGCATACTCGGAGCACAGCAGGCATAGTCTGAGCGTACCGTAGTCCAAAACAGAGCCACAAAACGACCACGAATTTGGAACCAACTGAGTTCGTGATCAGCATCCAACGAGATTTCCAAGGTGTAAACGATGGTTCGCAGCTCGCTGGGGCGCGGATCAGGGGTGGAGGTTGGCGCTGGCGGGGTAGCCGTCCGTTGAAAAAAGTGTGAGGGCGGGGAGAATGGAAGCGCTTCGGAGAGTGCATGAAAGAAGAATACGATGAAAAAGATCAAGCCAGCCATCAGCATGTGCTCCACCCCCTTGGGGAGGGATGTGGGCGCTGGTGCGGGTTGCGGTGGTGCGACGGGCGCGGGTGTTGGTATGGGTTGAGGGGCTGCGACGGGCGCGGGCGCTGAATCGGCTTGCACTCGTGCGGCTTGTGCGGCTACCAAGGCAGTCCGCAGCTCGGTAATACTTTGGAAGCGATCGGCCTGTTGCACCTCCAGCGCCCGCGCCACCAGCGCATCGGTCTGCGGGGCGATCGTCGGCACGAGCGTGCGTAACGGCGCAAAAGCAAAGGACTCCGGATCGGGCGTGCGTCCGCTAAGCAGGTAGTGCAGCGTTGCGCCCAGGGCGTAGATATCGGACTGCTGCGTCGCCAAGCCCTGATGCTGTTCCGGCGCTGCATAGCCCGGCGTGCCACGCTGCGAACTACGCACATTCGGCTGAAACACCGTCGCAAGGCTAAAATCAATCAGCTTGAGTCTACTGCTAACCGCTTCAAGCAGCACATTCGCAGGCTGCATATTACCGTAGATCAACTCTTGGTCGTGCAGATACTCGAGTACAGTACACAACTGTGTAGCCCACGCGAGCACCTGCGCCTCGGGCAGTGGCCCCTCGCGCGCCACAAGCTCGGCGAGCGTCGCCCCATTGATGAATTCCATCACCGCATAGTGGCGGCCCTGGTCAACGAACGCAGCATAGAAGCGCGGAATCTGGGGATGGTTCAAGCGGCGCACCATGTCCGCCTCGGCCTGGAAGCGTGCCAACGCCTCAGCGCGTTCATTGGGATTGTTAAAGCGATCAAGCAACTCCTTGATCAGATAGACCTGCCCAGCCTCATCGCGCCCCTCGAAGATCGCACCCAGGCTCCCGACTTTGATCAGACGGGTGAGGAAGTAGCGCGGCCCCAAGTTATTGAGAATCAGATCATGGCTGCACAAGCGACAGAAGCGCGTCTGGGGCGGATTGGACTGGTAGCACGCTGGGCAAAGGATGGCTTGGTTCATACCATTTCAGATTGTAGATTGCAGATTGTAGATTGTAGATTGCAGATTGTAGATTGCAGATTGTAGATTGCAGATTGTAGATTGCAGATTGCAGATTGGAGGAACGTTCCTACAAAGAAAGGCGAAACTACGGAGGTGTTGGAATGTTCTCGCCGCGCAACGGCACTGTGGCTTCGAGGGTAGCGATGTAGAGGGTGATCTCATCAGCGGCACTGAACACGATTGGGCCTTGCGTAAAAACGGGCTGAACAAACATAGGTGGATCACAACAAGCATAGTCTACGCGTACTCTTGCCGCAAAAGCCAGTTCAAAACGCTCGTGAAGGGTTTCATAGGGGAGTAACGTTGGATCAACCGAGAGTATGAGATCATACGAGATGGTGTGCATGACGATTGGGCGCGTATCAGGTCCCGGCAGCGGGGTGGCGGTTCGTGGCAGCGGGGGCGACGGGGGGTTGTAGGTAAAGAACCGTTCAGGGAAGGCGATCAAGAAGGCGAACATGCAGACAGCAAGCAACGACACTACCCGAACGGTAACATAGAAGGTCTTTGTGGAGGGTGGGGTATGCAGGGGCGGTGGTGCGGGTGGCGGTCGTGAGATGGGCGCAGGCAGTGGTGCGACGGGCGCAGGCGCTGGTGTCGGTTGCGCTGATGCGACGGGCGCGGGCGGCGGTGCCGGTTGCGCCCGTGCGGCTTGTGCAGCTACCAAGGCAGCCCGCAGCTCCCCAATACTCTGGAAGCGCTGAGCCTGTTGCAGCTCCAGCGCCCGCGCCACCAGCGCCTCGCTCTGCGGGGCGATTGTCGGCACAAGCGTGCGTAATGGGGCAAAAGCAAAGGACGCCGGATCGGGCGGGCGTCCGCTGAGCAGGTGGTGCAGGGTTGCGCCCAGGGCGTAGATATCGGACTGCTTGGTCGTCAAGCCGCGATACTGTTCAGGCGGCATATAGCCCCGCGTCCCGCGCTGCGAAACCCGCACATTCGGCTGAAAAACGGTAGCATGACTAAAATCAATCAGCTTGAGGTTGCCGGTAGCCGCTTCCAGCAGTACATTCGTAGGCTGCATAGCGCCGTAGATCAGCTCTTGGTCGTGCAGATACGCGAGGACAGCGCACAACTGTGTAGCCCACGCGAGTACTTGGGCCTCAGGCAGTGGCCCCTCGCGCGCCACAAGCTCGGCGAGAGCCTCACCCTTGATGAAATCCAGCACCAGATAGTAGCGGCCCTGATCATCAAACGAAGCATGGAAGCGCGGAATCTGGGGATGGTTCAAGCGGCGCAGCATGTCCACTTCGGCCTGAAAGCGCGCCAAGGCCGCAGCGCGTTCATTGGCATTACGAAAGCGATCAAGCAACTCCTTGATCAGATAGACCCGCCCAGCCTCATCGCGCCCCTCGAAGATTGCGCCCTGCTCCCTGAGCTTGATCAGACGGGTGAGAAAGTAGCGCGGCCCCAAGTTGTTGAGAATCAGATCATGGCTGCACAAGCGACAGAAGCGCGTCTGCGGCGCATTGAGTTGGTGGCAGGCCGGGCAGAGGATGTTTTGATTCATAGGTGGTTATCTCGTTTCCTCGCGTACCCTCAAGGATAATTGCTATCACTCACAACCCGCAAGCCATTGATTCTGCTTCGCTCGCTCGGCTTGTCCGAAAAACGGCTCGCTGCGTAGATCACCACTTGGGGATGGCCCCAAGAGCCGCCGCGTACAACCCGATGCTGCTCACCCGCAAGATATTCCTCTGTCCATTCAGGCACAAGTACATAAGGGTAAGGCTGGTGCCATTTGCTCGTACACCATTCGATCGCATTCCCAAGCATGTCAAGTGCGCCATAGGGGCTGGCACCACCAGGAAAGTGCCACACCGACGTTGTTCCGATGTGGTTGTGATTATTGTTCGCATGATTCAGGCGGTTGGCATCCCAATGATTGCCCCACGGGTAGATCTGGCCATCGGGGCCGCGCGCCGCCTTTTCCCATTCGGGCTCTGTGGGTAGGCGAAAGGTGTGGCCAGTTGTTGCACTCAGCCAGCGCACATAGGCCACCGCCTCATACCAACTCACCCCAACCACCGGCTGCTCGTCGCGGTTGAGGCGCTCGTCATGCCAAGAGGCTGGCTCGTGGATCATTGCTTGCTCGCGCCAAGCCCACCCCTCTGCTGTCCAGTAGCTCTGGTTCTGGTAGCCATCACCTTCAACAAAGAGGCGAAATTGCGCGTTGGTGACGGAAGTCTTGCCAATCCAATAGTCGGGCAGGATCAGGGTATGTTGGGGCTCGTTAAGGTTAATAATGCCCAATGAGACACTATCATCAGTGCTTCCGCCCATCAGGAAGGGGCCAGCAGGCACATGCACCAGTTCAGGCAGCCAGTCACCCATGATGTTTGCACCTAGTGGCGCACTCACCGGCATTTCGTCTGGGTTGGGGATGTCTTCGCCGCGTAGCAGTACGAGCGTACTAACAGTTGCACGGTAGACGCGCTGAGCCTCAGGCCCGTCAATCAGTTCTGGCTCTTGCAAAAACGTGGGGGTCTCGGGGATACTCGGAGCACAGCAGGCATAGTCTGAGCGTACCGTAGTCCAAAACAGAGCCACAAAACGCCCACGAATTTGGGGCCAACTGAGTTCGTGATCAGCATCGAATGAGATTTCCAAGGTGTACACGATGGTTCGCAGCTCACTGGGGCGCGCATCAGGGGTGAAGGTCGGCGCTGGCGTAGCCGTCGGTCGGGCAGGCGGTCGGGGAATGGGGTCTAGAAGAGCATCGGATAGGACATGAAGGAAGAGCGCGAAGAGTAAGAACAAGCTAATCGTCAGCGTCCACACCACCCCCTTGGGCATGGGGGTGGGCGCGGGTGGGAGTTGCGGTGGTGCGACGGGCGCGGGTGTTGGTATGGGTTGAGAGGCTGCGACGGGCGCGGGCACTGGATCAGTTTGTGCTCGTGTGGCTTGCGCGGCTACCAAGGCGGCCCGCAACTCGGCGCTACTCTGGAAGCGCTGAGCCTGCTGTAGCTCCAGCGCCCGCGCCACTAGCGCCTCGGTCTGTGGGGAAACTGTCGGCACAAGGGTGCGTAACGGCGCAAAGGAAAAGGACGCCGTCTCAGGTGGGCGTCCGCTGAGCAGGTGGTGCAGCGTTGCGCCCAGGGCGTAGATATCGGACTGCTGCGTCGCCAAGCCCTGATGCTGTTCCGGCGCTGCATAGCCCGGCGTGCCACGCTGCGAACTACGCACATTGGGCTGCAACACCGTCGCAAGGCTAAAATCAATCAAGTTCAGCCGATCACTCGCCGCTTCAAGCAGCACATTCGCAGGCCGCATAGCGCCATAGATCAGCCCTTGGTCGTGCAGATACGCGAGGACAGCGCACAACTGTGTGGCCCACGCGAGCACCTGCGCCTCAGGCAGTGGCCCCTCGCGCGCCACAAGCTCGGCGAGAGCCTCACCCTTGATGAAATCCATCACCAGATAGTAACGGCCCTGATCATCAAACGCAGCATGGAAGCGCGGAATCTGGGGATGATTCAAGCGGCGCAGCATGTCCGCCTCGGCCTGAAAGCGTGCCAACGCCTCAGCGCGTTCATTGGCATTATGAAAGCGATCAAGCAACTCCTTGATCAGATAGACCCGCCCAGCCTCATCGCGCCCCTCGAAGATTGCACCCTGCCCCCTGAGCTTGATCAGACGGGTGAGGAAGTAGCGCGGCCCCAAGTTGTTGAGGATCAGATCATGGCTGCACATCCGACAATAGCGCGTCTGCGGCGCATTGAGTTGGTGGCAGGCCGGGCAGAGGATGTTTTGGTTCATGAGTGTTTATACCAATTATACCAATTACCATTGAACAGTCCGCATGCCTAATAACATTCAAGCGCATTGAGACGCCATGTCCGGCTATCGGCTATCGGCTATCGGCTTTGGTATTACTTTGGTACCCCGGTGATAGAGGTCAAAATACCCATAATCTTTTCGATATTATCAATATAGTATTCACGATTATCAATGCGCACGATATGCGTTTCGAGCTGCAAAAAACGCCAGTTTGTCCCTGTGGTGACAACGCCATATATCATTGGGATTTGATATTGTTCACGTTCATTAAAACGTTGTGCAGCAACCATTGCGGCAATACACTGAGGAAACCCGCCTTTGATATTCTCATTCTTAGCTTCAAAGATCATAAGGATCGGTGCGCTAATAAAAAATTGCTGCGGTGATTGAGCAATAATATAGTCACAAATTCCATTGAGACCTTGGCTCTGATCAACCGAAAAATCAACCCCTGAGAAAAGACTAGTTGTTCGCCCGGTCTGTTTGCGTAATTCAACCAGAATCGGCGCAATCAGCAACTCGGAACGCACCTTCTCGGTGTTAATCGCCAGCGCCAGCGCCAGCGTTTCTTGGAGCGTTTCGTGCAGCCAGGCACTGATCGGAACACTCGGCGTATCTGAGAAGAGATCATGCTGCTCTTCAATGCTAAGTTGGAAGCGTTGGGTCAGATCGGCGAAGGTAAAATTGCTATAGGCCATATGAACTCCCCATGGAGGGTTTGTAGCCACGTTACCCTACTAAGCCCAATCATTATACCAATTGACATGCACCAAAGGGCACTTGGCCCCCACATGCACCCGCCGCGCCCTAGATGACAACATTGTCATCCAAAAAGCCCCTTTTGCACAAGCGCAAAAGGGGGCTTTTGGCTACTTACTAATAGGCGGATTTCTTTCGGGTGTGCTTGTATAGTAAAGGAACCCACATGCTTCCTCGTCTGCTGCTCTATGGCCTTGTTGTGGCCACGTTCACCATGCTCGCGCTTGGTTTGTCGCGGCACGCACCGCCCACGCCGCTTACTGCGGCGCCCGCGCCGATTGACTCATCGTTCTGGCAGTGGCCCAACAGCGATATGCTCCACCCGGCGCTGGAGGCACCGCGTGAGCAGCCCCGCCACTACCTAACGATCCAGGCGGTGGAGGCAGAGCTTGATGCGGCCTTGGCTGCCGCGCCCGATGAGCAGAGTCCGCAGGCATGGCAGCAGGCGGTGCTGCTCGATCTGCCTCTGCCCGATGGCAGTATGGCCGCCTTTGCCTTCGTGCATAGTCCAATTATGGAACCGGGCCTCGCGGCGCGCTACCCCCAGATCCGCACCTACCTCGGGCAGCAACAGGATGCGCCCAGCGTGATCGCCCGCCTCGCCCGTACGCAGCAAGGCTACCACGCCATTATCATTGGGCCGACGACGAGCAGCTATGTTACGCCGTATGGGGTGTCGGATCGCACTCTGCATATCGCCTTTGCGTCCAGTGATCTACCGCAGATCGAATTTCTCCCTAAACCTGATCTCGATCACGATCACGCACCAGCCATGACCAGCGCCCAGAGTGGCAGTAATGGCAGCATGCGCCGCGACTTTCGCTTGGCGATTGCTACCACCGGCGAGTATGCCCAGTTCCACGGCGGAACGACCGCGAGTGTCATGGCCGAAGTGG
Organism: Candidatus Viridilinea mediisalina; assembly: GCF_002532535.1. Taxonomy (GTDB): domain Bacteria; phylum Chloroflexota; class Chloroflexia; order Chloroflexales; family Chloroflexaceae; genus Viridilinea; species Viridilinea mediisalina. The sequence continues at coordinate 7,722 of NZ_NQWI01000032.1, read as the reverse complement.
TCGCGCTCGTCAATGCGACCAATGCGATCTTCGAGCGTGACATGGCGGTGCGCTTTACGCTCGTCGCCAATACCGACCAACTCTTCTTTCTTGATCCGGAGACCGATCCCTACCCCAATGATCCTGATGGCGATGATCGGCTTCTATTAGGCACACTCAACAATACAGAGACGCTGAATCGGATTGGGCCAGCCAATTTCGACATTGGTCATCTGCTTACCACCGAGAGCGGCGGAGTTGGCTTCGGCCTTCATTGCAGTGGCCCACAGCATCAAAAGGCTATCGCCAACAGCGGTTTGAGCCAACCAACAACAGCCAATCTATTGAAAATATTTGCTCATGAGATCGGGCATCAGTTTGGTGCAAGCCATACATTCAACAGTTCAAGCGGGATTTGTGGTCAAGAGTTTGGTGTTTTTGGGCCGAATCGAGCCGACGATTCAGCCTATGAACCTGGGAGCGGCTCCACCATTATGGCCTATCCTGGTGTTTGTGCACCTGAGAACGTGCAGGATCAAGCTGATCTCTATTTTCATCTGTATAGTTTGTTGCAAATGCAGAGCTTCTTGGTGCAGCCTTCGGTGTTACCTTGTGGCGGCACCAGCATACCCACCGGCAACAGCCCGCCCGTGGTCAATGCTGGCCCCAGCTATACGATCCCGGCGCGCACGCCCTTCGAGCTGCTTGGCACGGCCAGTGATCCTGATGGCGACCCGCTTACTTTCACCTGGGAACAGTACGACCTAGGGCCAGCCTCGCCGCCGCTGAGCGATGACGGGGCACGTCCGTTGTTTCGTTCCTCTCCGCCGAGCGCCAGCCCGAACCGGCTCTTCCCGCGCTATCTCAATATTGTGACCCGTGAGGATTCGGTGGGTGAGGTGCTGCCAACGACGAATCGCACGCTCACCTTTCGCTTCACCGCCCGCGATAACCGCCCCGGTGCGGGGGCCTTCGCCTTCGATACGACGACCCTGGCGGTCGTGGCCGCTGCTGGCCCGTTCCAGATCACGAGTATTGCCGGTGGCGAACGCTTCGCCCAAGGCGCCCAGATCCCGCTGCAGTGGGATGTTGCTAACACCGACCTGGCACCGATTAGTTGCGCCAATGTCCAGATCGATCTGACCGAGGATGCGGGGGCCAGCTACACCACCCTGCTCGCCAGCACGCCCAATAGCGGCAGTGCCAACGTGACCTTGCCCAACCGCGCTCTGCTCGCCGCCAACTTGCGCGTCAAGTGTACCAACAACATCTTCCTCGACCTGTCGCCCACTTTTAGCACGGCAGGTTCAATTGTCACCAAGACCAGCGATGATAACAGTACCTGCACGGTTGAAGATTGTGCCCTGCGCGAGGCGGTCGCCTTGACCAATGAACTGCCAGGAGCCAACATCCTCGAACTGGACGCCGGGGTCTACCAACTCAGCCTGAGCGGGGCCGGGCCACTGGTGATTAACGACACCCTCACGATTGAAGGGGCCGGGCCAGGGCAGACGATCATTGATGGTGGGGCGATCGATCAGATCATCCGCGTCACCCGTGAAACAAGTGTGACGCTCCGCAATCTGACGCTGCGGAATGGGGCCACGCCAGAGAATGGTGGTGCGCTCTCAAACCAGTTTGGCAATGTGACCCTGATTGATGTGGTGGTGGAAAACAATCGCGCCGAAGGAACCGGGGGCGGTCTTCACAACGATGGACAGATGCGGATCGAACGGAGCCTGATCCACAACAACCGTGCGGGCGTCAATGGCGGCGGCGTGGGCAGTCGTCTCTCATTTCGCTTCTTTGATTATGATCCCCTTGGTTCATTGGAGCTTGTAGACAGCGTTATGCGCGACAATACGGCTGAGGAGCGTGGCGGTGGGGTCTACTTCTCCACCTTCTCATCCAATCCATTGGCGTACCTGCGGATTGAGCGTAGTGCGCTGGTCAATAATACGAGTGGTGGTGGTGGTGGTGGTCTCTCTTTCCTCACGAATAATGCAACCTCCCAGAGCGTCATCGAGCAGGTCACCTTTAGTGGCAATCAGGCCGACTTTGGTGCAGCAGTTCAAATCTCGAGTACCACGCCACATGCATTGCGCTTCGCCTTCAATACCCTGACCAACAACAACGCCCGCTTTGGCGGGGGCATCTACTGGTCTGGCGCCAGTGTTACCGCAACGGGCAACATTATTGCTGCTAACGGTAACCGTGAATGTGCGTTCCCTAGTGATGTCGCCACCCGACCGGGCAACCTCAGTTCTGGCGGCTACAACGTGATTGGTGACGAGACATGTGGCTTTGACGCCACCGGCGATCAAGGCGGCACGCGCCAAGCGCCCCTGGATCCGCGCCTCGCCCCACTTGGTGACTATGGTGGAGCAACGTTGACCCATCCGCCCTACGAGGATAGCCCGGCGCTCAATGCAGCGGGCAACACCTGCCCGGCCACCGACCAGCGCGGCCAAGCGCGGCCCGTGGGTGCGGCCTGCGACATTGGGGCCGTCGAACGGATTGCCAGCGACCCCTTGGCCCCACCGCCAACCCCCACACCTACAGCGAGTCCCTCGGCAACCCACACAGCAACAGTTACCCCTCGCCCATCGAGTACGCCAGGGCCATCGAGTACGCCAGGGCCGTCGAGTACGCCAGGGCCGTCGAGTACGCCAGGGCCGTCGAGTACGCCAGGGCCATCGAGTACGCCAGGGCCATCGAGTACCCCTGGGCCATCGAGTACCCCTGGGCCATCGAGTACCCCTGGGCCATCGAGTACCCCTGGGCCGTCCCCAACTGCTACACACGACTCAACAGAGCAGCGGGTCTACCTGCCACTCGTGCGGCGGTGAAACGTTCCTGTTTGTGCCGTAGGTAGTGCCGACATTAGTCGGCTGAGGTCGTAGGTTGCCATTGGATGCCGACTAACGTCGGCACTACGACGGTAAAGCTGAAAGGCCGTTTCTGAAACCATTTCTTAGCGCGAAGGAGCCTTGGGTTGGCAGGCGACCTCGCGGTGGCTTCGACAGGCTCAGCCACCGCACTGCCGCGCCACCGCGACGCTGGCTCGGTGGTTGAGCCTGTTGCGAGGACGCGAGAGCTTCTCGTCCTCTCGTTCTCGCCTCTCGCGTCCTCTCGTCCTCGCCTCTCGCGTCCTCGCCTCTCTCGTCCTCTCGTCCTCGCCTCTCTCGTCCTCTCGTCCTCTCGTTCTCGCCTCTCGCGTCCTCTCGTCCTCTCGTTCTCGCCTCTCGCGTCCTCGCGTCACCCCCGCACCAGTGTCACCGTCCGCCCGCCCGGCGTGGTGGCGCTGGTGGCGCTGGTGCGCTCGGCGATTGGCGGCAGCCCCGGGCGCTGGTCGAAGATCACGAGCCAGCCGGTGGCGAGCCCCAACCCGGCCAGGTAGCCATCCAGTTGGGCCAGACCCTCGGCCAGCGGGTCGGGGCGGCCTTCGCGCCAGACCTTGAGTTCCATGCCTAAGCACAGCTTCCCGTAGCGCAGGCAGAGAGCCATGCGTCTACGCCCGATCGCGTATTCCCGTTCGATACTGCCGCCGCCATTGGCAACCCGGTGCAGGAAGGCCATGAGGACGAGGTGGGGGGCAATTTCGGCATAGGGTGCGCTGCCCAACAGCAGTTCACCATGCTGCCGCCAAAAGGACAAGAAGGCCTCCAGCAGCCGCTGGGGATCGAGTTCCCCCGTTTCAGTGAGCCAGGTCGGGGCGCTGTAGGGCAGTGAGGCAAATGTCGTGCCTGCCAAGACGCGTGGGATGACTTCGTGGTAGATCGGATTGGCAATCAGCAAGCCGTGCTGCCGATCAACCCTGATCAGCCCAAGGTCTTGCACAAAGCGTAGATCATCGGGGGGCAGATTGCCCAAGATTGAACCAGCCAGTATCGGCTCCACCACCGCCCGCACCCGTGGCTCGCGCAAGCGCTCGGCTAGGCTGTCCAAATGGGTATCTTGGCGCTCGATTAGGACATCTTTGGCCGCAGTGATCAAGGCTGGCGTGATGGGTGTTGCGGGGTCGGGGGCGAGCTCTTCCACCGCAACTTTCGCCAGCGCATTGACCAACCAGGGCTGGCCTTGGGTGAGCGTGAAGGCTAGGGCGCTTGCTGCGGGTTCAAAGACCTGGCCCGTCGCGCTGGTATGCTGCTCGTAGAGTTGGGCAACATCCTCGGCAGTGAAATTGCCCAGCGTCAACGAACGGGTCTTGATGTTAAAGGGGCTGGCGGTGCCCAGGCGGGTGCTGCCGCCCGATGCCACCTTGTAGTCGCGCACATCGCGCATGCCGATCAGGGCTAGGGCGTGGGGAAAGCCGGTGGGCCGGTCGGGGTAGCCTGTGCGCAGTTGGCGTAAGACGGTGATCAGCGTCGCATCCTGCAACGAGTCAATCTCATCAATCAAGATCACCAGCGGGCGTGGGGAATGTTGCGCCCAGGTTCGCAGGGCGGCCCTGATCTGATGACCTGCGGAGGATGAGGGCCAGGGTGGTGGTTGCAACTCTGGCGGCAAGCGGTGTTGAATAGTACTACGCCAAGCATCCAGAATCGCTGCTTCAGCCTGCTCTAGGCTGGCGGAAAACGGGGCACCCACCTCAACCGAGAGCATAATCGCCGTCCAGTGGCCGCTCGCCGTCAACGCCTGAGCCAACGCCAGCATCGCAGTTGTCTTGCCGGTCTGGCGCGGGGCGTGCAGCACAAAGTAGGACTGTTGGGCAATTAAGCGATCCAGCTCGGGCAAGCGAGCCAGTGGCGGCAGCATATAGTGAATCTCAGGCCGACAAGGGCCAGCTACATTGAACCAGCGCATAGGCGTTACCTTGCAGAAGAGAGAAAATTAGGAAGAGAGAAACTAGGGGTGCATGTTCTGGAAGCACTCAAGGGATGGGGGCATCGTACCTCATTGCTGACCATTATAACAAGCGAGTGCGCCATTCCTACTCATGAACCATCCCTAACAAAAAGTGTTACCATACCTGCTGCACAGGATAGTGCTAGGAAGTTGCCAGCATGCGTACAACCATCTTTGCGGCAGGCTCACGTGGCGATATTCAGCCTTGTGTCCAGTTGGGGCTTGGCCTGCACACGGCGGGGGTTGCCGTGCGTTTGGCTGTACCGCGTGATTTTGTGGCGTTTGTGCAAGCCCATGGGTTGGAAGCCTACCCGCTGCGGGGCGATGTCCAACAGATTATGGCGAGTCCAACCGGACGGGCGTTGATGGAGCGTGGCGCTAGCCATCCGCTCCAGACGATTGCGGCGATGCGTGCGTTGCTTGCGCCGGTGGCGCAGCAGATGGCTGCTGATGCACTGGCGGCCTGCGGCGAGACTGATCTCCTGATCAGCCTTGCGGTCTTTGCGCCCTTGGCGGAGACGCTCGCAAGCCTGCGTCAGATTCCCTTGATCCTGGTTGAGCCGACGCCTCTCTTGCCCACGGGGGCGTTCCCGGCCCCCGGTTGGCCGTTGCAACGCAGCTTCGGCACGGTTGCCAACCGGCTCACCGGCGTACTGATGCTTCAGGTGCTCTGGCAGTGGTATCGCCCCTTCATCAACGCGTTTCGTCAGCAGCATGGCTTGCCGCCGAGCAACGCGGCGGGCTTCTATCGCAGCCTGAGTGCGCGTCCGCTACTGGGTGCCTATAGTCCCCATGTCATCCCGCGCCCCGCTGATTGGCCTGCGGGTATTCATGTGACGGGCGCTTGGCTGCCCCAGCCCCCAGCAACTTGGCAACCGCCCCCTGAACTAGCGGCCTTCCTTGCCAACGGCCCGCCGCCCATCTACATTGGCTTCGGCAGTATGGGGGGCCAACGGCCCGCCGCCCTGGCCGCCCTGGCGCTGGAAGCATTGACCCGCAGCGGCCAACGCGGCGTCATGCTCACCGGCTGGGGTGGATTACGCCCCACACATGTACCCGCAAGCGTCTGTGTGGTTGCTGATGTACCGCACAGTTGGCTCTTTCCACGCATGGCGGCGGTGGTACACCATGGGGGTGCGGGCACAACCGCCGAGGGGGTACGCGCCGGGGTGCCCAGCGTGATCATCCCCTTCAACTTTGATCAGCCCTTCTGGGGCGAGCGCATCAGAGCGCTGGGGGTGGGGCCGAAGCCCATTCCCCAAGCGCGCCTAAATGCGACCACGCTCACCGCCGCGCTCAACCAGGCTGTGGGTGATCAGGGCTTGCGCGAACGTGCGGCAGCCCTGGGGGCGCGTGTGCGTAGCGACGATGGCGTGGGCCGGGCGGTGGCGCGAATTCTGAGCTATTTTAGAGAGGTCTCAATACGATGATTGCCTTCAAATCCGCCCCTCACCAACAAATTCCGTACCCGCGCATGCGCCTACCTATGGTTGATGGTGGGCGCATGGGCCGTCGTAAACACACTGTTCACGGCCTGCTCGAAGTGGATGTGACCGAGGCACGTCAGCGGTTACGCAACCACCAGGCCCAGACCGGGGCGGCGCTCTCGTTTACCGCCTTTATCTTGGCCTGCCTCGGCCAGGCGCTCAACGCACATCGGGCTATGCATGCCTACCGCAACTGGCGCAACCAGTTGATCATCTTTGACGAAGTAGACGTCAACACCCTCGTCGAAGTCGAGGTAGCGGGGCGACGCAGCATCCGCCCCGCCATTCTGCGGGCAGTCAATACCAAAAGTGTCGCTATGCTCCACCACGAGCTACGCAACTTCCAGGGATCCGCCGAGCAGAGCCACGAGGCTCAATTTTTGCGCCGGTTTGTGCGCTTACCCGGCGTGGTGCGCCGGATCTTCTACGCTGTACTCTTCAGCAACCCCCACTTGATCAAACACTACTTCGGCACCGTAGCACTTTCGAGCCTGGGCATGTTTGGCAACGGCGGCTTCTGGGGCTTACCCGTACCAAACCACACCCTCCAATTCACCCTGGGCGGCATCGCCACCAAGCCGGGCGTCGTTGCCGGGCAGATCGCCATCCGTGAATACCTCAGCGTCACCGTGAGCTTTGATCACGACATTGTTGATGGTGCCCCAGCGACCCGTTTTGTTGAGCATTGGAAGCAGTTGGTTGAAGCGGGCACTGGGTTGTAATATCAAATCCGATAGCCGATAGCTGAAAGCCGGACATGGCGTCTCAATGCGCTTGAATGTCATTAGGCATGCGGCATGTTCAAGAACGCTAACGCCCATTGGAACGCCGTGTTCGGCAATCTGCAATCTACAATCTACAATCGTAACTGGTATAAGGTGTGACATGAACCCAACAATCTGGCGTTCTGTGCTGCGCGTCTTGCTCATCCTGCTTGGACTGAACGGCCTCGCTGGTGGTGCCATGCTGCTCGCCGACCCCAGCGGCGCGGCTATGGGTCTCTCCTTAGCCATGTTGGAGTATCTGCCATTGCGTACCTTTGTCCTCCCGGGCCTCTTCCTGGTCGTCGTGATGGGGGTGATTCCACTTGGTATTGCTTATGCTACTTGGCAACATAGAGCCTGGGCGTGGCGTGCTGCCCTAACCCAGGGGATCGTGCTGGTCTTATGGATTGGTCTACAAATCGTACTCTGGGGCACCCCAGCAGGCATTCAGGTGATCACGTTGGTCTGGGGCTTGGCCCTTGTGGCGGTTGCATACGCTTCAAGAACATCCTAAGCCGTCCGAACCATAGCGCATCATCCGGCAGACTGAGGGCAATTGCCGGGGCAACTGGTATGCTATAGTCCTTCAGATAAAGAATCGTAAAAGGGGGGGGTTCGGGGAGGGCGAAGCCCTCCCCGAAAAC
>NZ_NQWI01000213.1 GCF_002532535.1 Candidatus Viridilinea mediisalina | reverse complement strand
ATAGCCGATAGCCGATAGCCGATAGCCGATAGCCGATAGCCGATAGCCGATAGCCGATAGCCGATAGCCGATAGCCGGACATGGGGTCTCAATGCGCTAGATTGTCATTGGGCATGCGGCCTGTTCAATGGTAATTGGTGCAAGATCACATGACTAGGGAGATCAGCATACACCTTGTTGGAGCATAGCATCCGCAACCGTGACGAAACCGGCAATGTTGGCCCCGGCAACATAATTGATGCAGCCGTCTTCTTTGCCGTACTCTACACAGTTAGCGTGGATGTTGCTCATAATAGCGCGCAAGCGTGCATCTACCTCACTGCGCTCCCAGGCCAAACGCATCGCATTCTGGGTCATCTCCAAACCTGAGGTGGTGACGCCGCCAGCGTTGGCCGCCTTGCCCGGCGCATAGAGAATCCGTGCCGCCTGGAATACCTTCACAGCTTCGAGGGTTGTGGGCATGTTTGCACCTTCGGCAACACACTTGACCCCATGTTTGACCAGTGCGCGGGCATCGTCGCCATCAAGTTCATTCTGTGTGGCGCAGGGTAGCGCAATCTCAACCGGCACCTTCCACGGCTTGGCACCAGCAATGTACTCCAACCCAAACTGTTCGGCGTAGGTGGAAACACGCCCATAGTTGCTTTTGATCTCCATCAGGGCTTTGAGCTTTTCGCGCGTGAAACCACCATGATCAATTACGATACCCTGCGAATCGGAGCAGGTGATCACCTTGCCGCCGAGTTCAAGGATTTTCGCAATCGCGTGCTGCGCTACATTGCCCGATCCCGATACCGCAACACGCATACCATCAAAGGCCATGGCCTGGGTTGCCAGCATCTCCTGAGTGAAATAGACGAGGCCATAGCCGGTTGCCTCTGGCCGGATGTGGCTACCACCGTAGGAGCGGCTCTTGCCAGTAAAGACGCAGGCGCTGTTGTTTGAGAGCTTCTTCATCATACCGACCATAAAGCCGACTTCACGTGCCCCCACGCCAATATCACCCGCAGGCAGATCGGTATCAGGGCCAAGGTGGCGGTAGAGCTCCACCATCAGAGCCTGACAGAAACGCATGACCTCGTCGCAACTCTTACCCTTGGGGTCAAAATCGGCACCACCCTTACCCCCGCCCATTGGCAATGTCGTCAGGCCATTTTTGAAGGTCTGCTCAAAAGCGAGGAACTTGAGAATAGAGAGGTTTACCGAGGGATGGAAGCGCATACCACCCTTGAAGGGGCCAATGGCCGAATTGTGCTGGACGCGAAAGGCGCGGTTGACATGAACTTGACCGTGGTCATCTACCCAAGCAACGCGAAACTGAATGACCCGCTCAGGTTCAACCAAGCGTTCCAGCAGCCCAGCTTCGGCATAACGCGGATGCGCCTGAATAAAGTCCCATAGGCTACCCATCACCTCCTGCACCGCCTGAAGATATTCTGGCTCATGCGCATCGCGTGCCCTAACATAGGCGATGAAATCAGACAGATTGGTGTACTTCATATGCTCCTTCCGGTTACATTGTAAGCCGGTATTATAGCACTGTCTGTTTGGGGATGGTAACTTGACAAGTCGAAGCCGCCGCGACGCCCCCACGAGCCCATGTCTTTCACGAACCTTCCCCTACACCCGCTGACCCAGAAGCCCCTTGACTAACAATAATACCCCAAAAGAGAAACCCAAAAACACCAGTGCCAAGACTAGGGCTAATTGTAGGTCACGCTCGAAGCCCAGGTAGATCGCCAGCGGCATGGTCTGGGTGCGCCCTACCAAGTTACCCGCAAAGATGATGGTTGCACCGAATTCACCCAAGGCACGCGCCCAACTCATGACTAGGCCACTGAGCACGACGGGCCAGCAGAGGGGCAGGGTGATGTAGAAGAAGACCTGTGGGCGATTTGCGCCATCAAGCTCTGCTGCATGCTCGAGTTCGCGCTCGACTCCGCGTAGCCCTGCCGCTGCTGCTTTCACAAAGTAGGGCGCGGCGACAAAGGTCTGTGCCATGACGACGGCTACTTGGGTGAAGGCGATGGTGATGCCAAGCTCTGCCAAGTGAGCGCCAATAATGCCGCGCCGCCCAAAGGCGATCAGCAGCGCAATCCCCGCCACTGCCGGTGGTAAGATCATGGGTAGATCAATCAATGTGTCCACGATCATCCGCCCACGAAAGTTGCTACGCGCCAACAAGAACGCTAAGGGCAGCCCAAAACAGAAGGTCAAGCCGGTGGAGATCAGCGAGGTCAGTAGGCTTAAACTGATCGCCTGCAATGTCACATGATGGGTCAAATTGACCACCAGCATGCTCAAATCCACCCGTAGCACAATAGCCAACAATGGCGCTCCAATCAGGACTAAGATGGGCAGCGCTAAGACCCAAAGGGGCAGCATCTCTATGATGCTGCCCCTTTGCCTCTTGCTGTACACCCTATTGGAAGCCATATGTTGCCAAGATTGCTTGACCCTCTGCTCCCAAAACAAACGCGACAAAGGCATCGGCCAACTCCTTTTTGGATGTATCATTAAGACGAGCGATCGGATAGGCGGCAATGCTATTGATTTCTTCTGGAATGAGCAACTCCAAGAGCGGCTCACTACTCGACTGTACATCAGTCAGGTAGACGATCCCTGCATCAGCCTCACCCAGACCAACTTTGGTTAATACGACACGTACATTCTGCTCAAATGATACTACGTTGGCCAGAACTGATGCAGCATAGTTTGATCCAAATTCAGGCAATTTTGAAGCCCTTTCCAGCACCTCACGGCTGTAGTGCCCCACAGGAACCGCCTCATCGGCCAAGATTAAGCGCAGACCTGGTCGCGCCAAATCTACCATCTGTGCTAGTTCAGCCGGATTTGCAGCAGACGTAACAATCGCTAAACGATTGTGGGCAAAGATCTGCTCAGTTCCTGCCGTGACACGCCCACTTTCAATCGCCATAGCCATCTGCGCCATGTGTGCCGAGGCAAACAGATCAACCGGCGCACCCTCTTGAAGCTGTGCAACCAATTGCTGCGAGCCAGCAAAGTTAAAACTGACCCTCGTTCCTGGGTAGAGCGTCTCAAACTTCGTTCCGATCGCGCCAAATGCTTCGGTTAATGAAGCTGCTGCAAAGACGATCAGTTCCCCCTGGAGACCCTCGCTGCTTGCTGGTTCTGAGTGAGCAGGAGAAGGCGGCGCCACTTGTGGTGGCGTACCGCAAGCCACGAGCATAACGAGGATCAGCATGGCAATGAGGCGAACATTGGTGTGTAGCATACGCGTTGTAATCCCATTTACGATTGTAGATTGTAGATTGTAGATTGTAGATTGCCGAACATGGCGTCCCAATGGGCTTTCGCGTTCTTGATGATGCGGCATGTTCAAGGATAATTGGTATAAACCATCCTGACTATAGTACAGATGAAGTATAGAGGATATTGGACATTGGGTATAGCAATGCAGTTTCAGCATGCAACGGATTATACCAATGAGGGAGGGCTTAGGACTATTGACTGAGCCCCAACTATGTCTATAGTCACTGGTGTAAACCGTGAATAGGCGTTAGGCTTATGTTGTGACCAACCAAAGTATGTAAGAGGCTGTCTGAAAAGTCTATGAACTGGCGTTGGAGTGCCGGCTTCAGCCGGCTAAAGCCGGCACTCCAACGCGTG